>RFGE01000210.1 GCA_003696105.1 Deltaproteobacteria bacterium
CCGGCGGCCCATGCGCCTGGCGGCGCGCGCCGGCGGCGCGGGCTGATCGGCCGCGAGCGCCACCTGGCGCAGCTCGCGGCGGCGTACGCCAACGCGACGGGCGGCGACCGCCCCGTGGTCGCGCGCGTCGTCGGCGAAAGCGGCGTCGGCAAGAGCGCCCTGGTGGCGGCGTTCCTCCAATCGTTGGGCGACGAAGACGGCGCACCGCTCGTCCTGTCGGGGCGGTGCTACGAGCGCGAGCGCGTGCCGTACAAGGCCGTCGACGCGCTGGTCGACGCGCTCGCCGATGCGTTCGCCGGGCCCGGTGTCGATGCGGCCGGGATCGTCCCACACCACGCCGCGCACCTGATGCGCGTGTTTCCCGTGCTGCGGCGCGTGGAGGCGTTTGCGCACGCTCCCGTGCCGGCTCACGAGGTCCGCGATCCGCTCGAACTGCGCGCCCGCGTGTTCGCGGCGTTCCGCGACCTGTTCGAGCGCCTCGCGACCGCGCGCCCGGTCGTGATCGCGGTCGACGATCTGCAGTGGGCGGACGACGACGGGCTGGCGCTGCTGGCCGACCTCGTGCGGCCGCCGGACGCGCCGCCGTTGCTGCTCGTCGCGACGATCCGCTCAGGGCACGAGGAACGCACGCGCGCCCTGGATGCGGCCGGCGACGTGCGCACGATTTACGTCGATCGGCTCGCGCCGCGCGACGCCGCGCGGCTCGCTCGCGAGTTGCTGCGGGACGCGGAGCTCCCCGTCGACCTCGCCGCCGACCTCGCCGCCGAGGCCGATGGACATCCGCTGTTCATCGACGCGCTCGTCCGGCACGTCGCGCAATCCGGCGGCGCCCGCGCGCGGCTGCGCCTCGACGATGCGCTGCGGGCCCGCGCGGCTGCGCAGTCGCCGGCGTGCCGTCGGTTGCTCGATGTCGTCTGCGTCCAGGGGGCGCCGATCGCGCAGCGCACGGCGGCGGCTGCCGCGGGCGTCGCCGACGCCGACGTGCAGGCGGCGGTCGACGCTCTGTGCGCCGACAAGCTGGTTCGATCCGGCGACGGACCCACGGTCGAGCCGTACCACGACCGCGTGCGCGAGGCGGTGTGTGCCGCCATGGCGCCGGATCGGCGGCGCGCGATCCACCGGCGACTGGCGAGCGCGATCGAGGAGCACGGCGGCGCGGCGCCCGAACGGCTCGCCGAGCACTACCGCGAAGCGGGCGATGTCGACCGCGCGGCCCGAGCGGCGGTCGACGCCGCCCGGCGCGCGAGCGAGGCGCTGGCGTTCGACCGGGCTGCGCGGCTGTACGCGGTGGCGCTGTCGCTCGGTGCGCTGCCGCCGCAGGATGCGCGGTCGGTGCGGATCGCGCTCGGCGACGCGCTCGCGCACGCGGCCCGCGGACCCGCGGCGGCCGAGGCGTACCTGGCCGCCGCCGACGGCGCGCCGCCGGCGCTGGCGGCGTCGCTGCGCGCGCGCGCGGCCGACCAGTACCTCAAGAGCGGCCACATCGACGACGGCCTGGCCGTGACCCGACAGGTATTGGCGACCCTCGGGATGAAGCTCGCGCGCACGCCGCGGACCGCGTTGTGGTCGCTGGCCTGGCGGCGCGCGCTGTTGCGCCTGCGCGGGACGCGCTTCGCCGCGCGGCCGGCGGACGCCGTGCCGGATGCGGTGCTCGAGCGGATCGACCTGTGTTGGAGCGTCGCTCGCGGGTTGAGCATGGTCGACACGATCCGCAGCGCGGCGTTCCAGACGCGCCACCAGGCGCTCGCGTTGCGCGCCGGAGAGCCGTCGCGCGTGGTGCGCGCACTCGCGATCGAGGTCGGCCACGCGGCGACCGCGGGCGTGCGCGGACAGCGTCGCGCCGAGCGGCTGCTGGCGCGCGCCGAGCGGCTCGCCATCGAGGTGGGCGCGCACGAGAGCCTCGGCTTCGTCGAACTCGCCGGCGGCATCGCCGCGTTTCTCGTGGGCGACTGGCGGGCGACGGTCGACCGGTGCGATCGGGCGCTGCCCATCTTTCGCGACCGCTGCGTCGGCGCTGGCTGGGAGATCGCCAACGCGCGGCTGTTCGCGATCTGGGCGCTCGTGTTCCTCGGCGAGCTGGCCGAGGTGCGCCGCCGCGTGCCGGCGATGCTCGAAGACGCGCAGCTGCGCGGCGACCTGTACGCCGAGACGTGCGCGCAGACCGGGCTGGCGAACCTCGCGTGGCTGGCTGCAGGTGAGGTCGATGACGCCGCCGCGCACATCGACGCGGCCGAGCGGCGCTGGTCGCAGCGCGGATTTCACTTTCAACACTACTGGTCGATGCTCGCGCGCGGAAACCACGATCTGTACGTCGGCAGTCCGGCGCGGTCGTACCGGCGCGTGGTCGAGCAGTGGGCCGGTCTGCGCGCGTCGCAATACCTGCGCATAGAAAACGTGCGGGTCGAGGCGTGGCACCTGCGCGGTCGGCTCGCGCTCGCGGCCGCGGTCGCCACCCACGACGCGGCGGCGCGGGCCGAGCTGGCGGACGCCGCGCGGCGCGCGGCGCGGCGGCTCGCGCGCGAGCGGTCGCGGTGGGCCGGCGCGCTCGCGCACGCGCTGCGCGCGGGGCTCGCGCACGCGAGCGGCGACGTCGACCGGGCGATCGTCGCCTTGCGGCGCGCGGAGGACGCCGCCAGCCGCGCCGACTTGCGGTTGCTGCGGCAGTGCGCGCGCTGGCGTCGCGGCCAGCTCGAAGGCGGCGACGCCGGCGCGACACTGCAGCGCGACGCGGCGGCGTGGCTCGCGCGACACGGCGTGGCGGACGTCGAGCGCATGGTGGGCGTGTGGCTGCCGGGGTTCGCGGTCTGACGTGCGTCGCACCGGGCGGCTGGGGGACGGCGCCGGGCGGCGCGTGCGGAAGCCGGCGAAAACGGGCCCATCGCGCCGGGCCGGGCGGCGGATCCATTTAGTTGACATAATGCCGATTATGCGACGCAATGGATCGGGCAAGGGGACCGCCCGGGCGCTCGCAGCCGCCGCCGCGCCGGCATCCGGGTGACCGGCGTCGCGCCGCCCGGTCAGCCGACGACCCGGTCGCGGCCGGTGCGCTTGGCCTCGTACAGCTTTTCGTCGGCCCGCGCGATCAACTCCTCCGGCGTCACCGCCGACTCGCCGTCGACTGTGGCGACGCCGAGGCTCACCGTGACCTGGAACGACTCGCCGTCGTACTCGAACGGCGTCGCCCGCACGCGCCGGCGCAGGTCTTCGGCGAACGCGACGCCGCCGAGCAGCGCCGTCGAGTCCAGCACCACGGCGAATTCCTCGCCGCCGTAGCGCGCGAACAGATCCTCGCGGCGAATGCGCGGCTTGATGCGGGCCGCCAACTCCTTGAGGACGTGGTCGCCGCACAGGTGGCCGCGCGTGTCGTTGATCTGTTTGAAATGGTCGATGTCGAACATGACCAGCGACAGCGGCCGGCCGTGCCGCTGGGACGCCGCCAACTCCCGCTCGAGGAAATCCATGAAGTACCGCTTGTTGTGGATGCCCGTGAGGCCATCCAGGATGGTCATGCGGTAGATCTCTTCGTGGTACGCCGCCTCGATGTTCGAGCCGCTCAAGAACTTGTAGATCGCGTCGCCGATGCGGACCTGATCGCCGTCGGCCAGCGACTTCTTGTGCACGCGTACGTCGTTGACGAAGCTGCCGTTGGTCGACCCGAGATCTTCGATGTACCAGCCCATCTCCTCGGACTGGGCGATCCGCGCGTGGCGCCGGGACACCGCGTCCCGCGGCACGACGATGTCGTTGTCCGACACGCGCCCGACGACGTACTCGTCGCGCGTGAGCGCAATCCGGCGCCCGAGATCGGGCCCCGGCGGATACAACAGGATCAGGCACGCATCTCCGTAGGTGCGCTTCGGAGGCGACGGCGGCGCGACACCTTTTTTCAGAAACAGCGTGGCGTTGTCGTTCCCTTTGGCCATGGGCCCCTCATCCGCGCGCGGCGAATCGGTCGCTGGTCGCGCCGAGACGCGCGAGTTCCTCCTGAGACAATCCGCTGGCTGCCTCGATTGTCACCGACGCGGCCTTGCCGGTGGACATCTCGCTCGCCGTCACCTCGAGGATGCCGTCCGCGTCGATCGTGAACGATACCTCGACCCGGACCCTGCCGGCCTTGTCGCGGGGCAAGTCGCCGAGCACGAATCGGCCGAGGTAGCGGTTGTCCGACGCCTTGTCGGACTCGCCCTGGTAGACGCGGATCGACACGAAGTCCTGGTTGTCCTCCGTCGTTGCGAACACCTTGCGTTCGCGCGTCGGCACGGTCGTATTCGCCGGAATGATCACCGACATCTTGTCACCGGCGGTGCGGATGCCGAGCGAGTGCGGCGTGACGTCGAGCAGGATGACTTCCTGCAGCTCGCCGCCGACGATGCCGCTTTGGGTCGCGGCCCCCATCGCGACGATTTCGTCCGGATTGACGTTCTTCGACGGCTCCTTGCCGAAGATGTCCACGACGCGCTCCTGGACGGCCGGCATGCGACTCATTCCGCCGACGAGCAGCACCTGATCGATGTCCGCCGGCGACACGTGCGCCGCGTTCATCGCCACCTCGCATGGCGCGCGCAGCCGGTCGAGCAAATCGCGGCATGCGGCCTCGAATTCGCCGCGCGAGATCTCGCGCTGTAGATGCAATGGACCGCTCGGTCCGACGGCGAGAAACGGCAGGTTCACGTCCGTGGTCATCGCCGACGACAGCTCGATCTTCGCCCTCTCGGCCGCCTCCTTGAGCCGCTGCAGCGCGACCGCGTCCTCGCGCAAGTCGACCCCGTGGACCTCTTGAAACTCGCGGGCGAGCAGATCGATCAGCTTGCGGTCGAAGTCGTCGCCGCCCAGCGCCGTGTCGCCGCTCGTCGCCAGGACCTCGAACACGCCGGATTCGATCGCGAGGATCGACACGTCGAACGTGCCGCCGCCGAGGTCGAACACGGCGAGCCGCTGGTTGTGCCCCTGGTGCGCCCCGTATGCGAGGGCCGCGGCGGTCGGCTCGTTCAGGATCGACCGGATGTGCAGTCCCGCGATCGCCCCGGCGTCCTTGGTCGCCTGGCGCTGGACGTCGTCGAAGTACGCCGGCACCGTCACGATCGCCTCGTCGACCGCCTCGCCGAGGTAGTCCTCGGCGACCTGTTTCATCTTCGCGAGGATGTGAGCGGAGATCTCCTGCGGCGACTTGGCCTCGTCCCCGATCTTGATCCACGCGTCGCCGTTGGTCGCCTCCACGATCTCGTACGGCGCGGTCTCGCGCAGCCGCTGCACCTCCGGATCGTCGAAACGCCGGCCGATGAGCCGCTTGACGCCGAACACGGTGCGCGCCGGGTTCGTCACCATCTGGCGCTTGGAGGGTGCGCCGACGACGAGGTCCCCGTCGGCCGTCCACGACACCATCGACGGCGTCGTGCGGCCGCCTTCCTGGTTGTGGATCACGACCGGATCGCCACCTTCGAGCACGGCGACGCAGGAGTTGGTCGTACCGAGGTCGATTCCAATGATGCGTTGGCTCATCGCGACAGGCGCTCAGCGGCCGAAGAACTTCTTGAACAAGCCGCCCTTTTTGTCCGGGGGCAGCCGGTCGAGAGCCTCGTGGGCTCGCTTGTACTCCGGGTCCAGGGCGAGCGCGCGCTCGAACTCGCGACGCGCCTCCTCGATCCGGCCCGCTTCCTCGTGTTCGAGGCCCCAGGCGTAGTGCATCTGCACCCGGTACTTCTTGGTCTGCGGCTCCTCGGCCGCGATGCGATGCAGCGCGCGTCGCGCGTCGGCGTAGCGGCCTGCGGCGAGCTGCGCGAGCGCCTGTTCGTACGCTTCGGCTCGCCGCCGCACGGTGTCCTGCAGACCGGCGGCGATCGCGGCGGCGGCGCGGGCCGGCGGCGGCGTTCCGGCCACGGGCCGCCGGGTACTGCCCGCGCCGGGCGCCGAGCGGCGCGCGCTGCCCGTCCGCTGCGCGGTCGCGGGGGCCGCGGGCGCCGGGCGGCGCGCCGTGGTCGCGGCGACCGGGCGTGTGCCGGCTGCCGCGCGCGTGCCGGTGGCCGGCGGCGTCTTCGACTCCGGGGGGCTGGCCGCGCGCCGGGCAGTCGCCGGGGCCGCGGGGGCCGGGCGCGCGGCCGGCGCCCGCGGCGGCGTCTCCGGCGCGCCGGCCGACGCGCAGCTGGCCGGGGCCGCGGCCGGGGCGAACAGCTCGCGCATCTGCGCGCGGCGCGCGTCGTCGGACAGCCGCGTGTAGGCGTCTTTGATGCGCAGGAACAGCTCGTTGGCCGCGCGCACGGTGTCGCGCTCGCCGCGCGCGAACCGGCTCGGGTGGTAGCGTTTGGTGAGCGCGAGGAACGCCGCGCGCACCTGTTCGCTACCCGCGTCGTACCCGACGCCGAGCACTTCGAACGGATTGGCGGTCGCGAGACGCTCGAGTTCCGCGCGCAAGTGGGCGGCGGCGCCGGAGCCGCTGCCCTCCGAACCGGCCCTGTCCGCGCTGGACACCACGGTGAGCGTCGATCCTACACCCCCGCCGCGGCGGCGAGCAACGCTGCCACGCGGTGGTCAGCGATCGAAGATCGCGGTCCAGAAGTGGTTGTGCATGGCGACGCCGACGCGCCGCTGGCCGGGGTCGAACAGGATCATGTTGTGTCCCGGGCTGCCGATCCACGCGTCGACCGCCGCCCGCGGAGTCGACTGGCCGCACGCGACGATCTCGCCCGACCACCCGGGGCCGCCGCACGCCGCCACGCGGTCGGTCGGGCTCGATCCGTCCGAGCCGGTGTGGGTGCACTCACCAGTCGTGCCGATGTCCATCGAGTGGCGCGCGGCGGCGCACACGAGGTCGTCGCGCAATTCGACCGCGGCGAGCCCGCGCGCGACGCGCTCGGCGTTGATCGTGTCGAACAGCGCGCGCTCCTCCGACGACAGCGGGGCCGAACCGGGGCTCGCGTCGGCCCCGCCGCCCTGCCCCGGCGCTGCGTCCGCCGCGCCGCCCGAACCCGCGTCGGCCACCGGTCGCGGCGGATCCTCTGTGATGTCGCCGGCGCACGCCCACAGACCCGCGAGTGCGGCGGTCAGGGCGAGGCCTGCGCGGCGCGCGCGTGTCAGCGGTCTCGGCGAGATCCCGGCGATGGCGGCCATACGGCTGGATGATACAAGCGTCGTACCAGGCGGTCGATCGCGCCAACTCGCCCAGTTGGCGCCGCCGCCCGGGGCCTGCCGGCCCCACGCGGCCCGCGACCGCCCCGGACTGCGCCGGCCACGGCGTGCGCCACCCACGCGCCGCCGAGACGTTGCCTCGCTCCACAGGTTGCCCACAGCGAAGGCGGGAGCGCCCTACGTGATCTTGGTGAAATCCATTGCAAAACGGAAGTGCGCGGCGCGGCCGCCGGGCAAACTGTGGACAGCCGCGTCTCGAACTTGAACGGTCCGCCGCCCTGCTCTGCCGCGGCTGCGCTGCAGCCGCCGTCGTGCGGGACCCGTTTCAGGGGCCGCCGGCGTCTTCGACCTCGAGGTCGCGGATGCAGAACGTGAACTGCAACGAATCGGCGGTGTCGCCGGCGTGCACGTCGAGGTTCAACAGCCACGGCCCGCGGTGGACGTAGTTGATCGAACGGATCTCGTAGTCGCCCCCGCCGATCTCGGACCACTCGGGCACGATCGGCGTGCCGTGGTCGTGTTTGGCGGTGAACGGCTCGATGCGGTCGAATACCGCGCCCTCGACCGGCGCACCGTCGCCGTCGACCAGCGTCAGCACGAGCGTGTTGAGTCCGGTCGGGTTGCCGTCCGCGTCCGGTGCGCCCTGCACGGTCGGCACGGGCGGGTCGGCGCGCACGATGCGCGCCGTGAAGGCGCTGCCCGACACCTCCGTGCCCGGGGCGACCGGATCCTCGGTGCCGTCGCAGATGAACTGGTCTCCGTCGTCGTCGTGGTCGTCATGACCGCAACCGCCGCCGCCGTGACCGCACAGGGCGAGCGTCCCCGCGCCGGCGAGGAGCCACAGGGGCCAGCGGGATCGTCCTTCGCGCATGCTTCACAGTATCCGATGCGCGGACCCGGCGCGCACGCGGCGGTCGCCATCAATTCCTGACAGCGCCGCCGACCGCGCCGGTCGATTTTGTGGTATGTGTGCGCGCCATGGCGAACACCAAGAAGCTGTCGCGCGAACAGCGCCGTGCGACCAAGCGCCGGCAGCGTCGCGAGCTCAAGTCCCTGTACCAGTCGCTCACGAAGAAGCAGCGGGCCGCCCTGCGCAAGGAGAAGCAGGGCATCAAGAAGTTTCTCGCGGCGCAGCAGGCCGGCGAGTAGCCCGCCCGACCG
>RFGE01000211.1 GCA_003696105.1 Deltaproteobacteria bacterium
CGCTCGCCCGCCGTGTCCACCAACGTGACGCGCACGCCGTCCCACACCACCTGCTCCTCGACGCAATCTCGCGTCGTCCCCGGCTCCGCCGTCACGATCGCCCGTTCCCGCCCGACGAGGGCGTTGAGCAGACTCGATTTGCCCGCGTTGACCGGCCCTACGATCGCGACGGTCACGCCTTCGAACAGGGCGCGACCGGTCCCGTAGCTGTCCGCCAACGCCTGCACGCGCCGGCCGAGTTCGGCCGCACGTGCCCCGAGTTCCGCCGCGCCCGAAAGTTCCAACCCCTCATCGGGGAAGTCGATGTCCGCTTCCACCTCCGCCAACAGATCGAGCGCCTCGCGCCGCAGCGCCACGACCACCCGTCCCACGGCCCCCTCGAGCTGCGCCTGTGCCGCCCGCAGCGCGCGCTCGCTCGTCGCGGCGATCACGTCGGCCACCGCCTCCGCGCGCGTCAAGTCCATCCGCCCGTTTTCGAACGCGCGACGCGTGAACTCTCCCGGCTCCGCGGCGCGCGCCCCCGCCGCGAGCACTGCGCGAAACAGCCGCGCCATGTTCGCCGCACCGCCGTGTCCGTGCACCTCCGCGACATCCTCCCCCGTGTACGACCGCGGCGCACGCATCGCCACGACGAGCACCTCGTCGAGCCGCTCCCCCGACCGAGGATCCCGCGCAACGCCGTACACGACCCGCCGGTCGGGCAACCCCTCCGGCGCCCGGCCGACCAAGCCGGCCGCAATCGCAACCGCGCGCGGCCCGCTCACGCGAATGACCCCGACCGCGCCCGAGCCCGCCGGAGTCGCCACCGCGGCGATCGTGTCGGCGTCGATCACTCCTGCGCGACCGGAACAATCCACATGTGCCGCTCGTCGCCCTCGCCCTCGCTCCGCGTCGTCACCCCGGCCACATCGGCGAGCGCCATGTGCATGATCCGTCGGTCGTGCGCCGACATCGGCTCGACCGCGACCGGCCGGCCCCTCGCCAGCGCCTGTTCCGCCAGCTTTGCCGCCAACTCGCGCAGCCGCGCGGCGTGGCGATCCCGGTAGCCCCCCGCGTCGACCACGATCGGCCGTTGCGGCGCGCCGGCCTGCCCGAGCGTGCGACCGCGGAACACGATCTTGCCCACGAGGTGCTGGAGCGCGTCGAGCGTCTGCCCCTTGCGGCCTACGAGCCGATCCGGCTCATCGCACACGATCTCGAGCCGCACGCGGTCCGCCTCCTCGTGAACGCGGATGTCCGCTGCAATCCCCATCCGCTCGACGATATCGCCGAGCACTTGTCTCGCTTTCTCGTAATCCGACACGAAGTTTCCTCGTCGCGAACTGTCGTCTACCGGTGCGCGCGCGACCGCCGCTACCGCCGCCCGCGCCGCTTGCCCCGCTGCTTCCGCGGTCCCGTCTCCCGCGTGGCCGGCCTTGCCGCGGAACTCGCCGCCCCCTGACCCGGGTCCGGCGCACCGCTGCCCGCCGGACCGCCGGCGCCGCCCGGGTCCGTGCGATTGAGGTACACCTGATGCGCGGTGCGCAGCACCGTGTTCGTGAGGATGTACAGCGTGAGCCCCGACGGGAAGTACAGCGAGAAGAATCCGAACATCAACGGCATCCCGTACATCATCAACTTCTGCTGGCCCGATTCCACCGGTGTCGGTTGCAGCTTGGTCTGCAGAAACATCATCCCGAGCAGCAAGATCGGCATGACGTAGTACGGGTCCGGCGCCGTCAAGTCGTCGAGCCACCCCGGGATGAACGGCGCCTGATACAGCTCGGCCGCCACCCGCAAGCTCCGGTACAGCGCGAACCAGATCGGCATCTGCAGCACCATCGGCAGGCACCCGGCGAGGGGGTTGACCTTGTGCGCCTTGTACAGGTTCATCATCTCGACCTGCTGGCGCTGCTTGTCGTCCTTGTACTTCTCGCGGATCTTTTCCATCTGCGGCCGCAGGCGCGACATCGCCTTCATCGACCGCATGGATTTCGTCGTCCACGGCAGCGTCAACGCCTGGATCACGATCGTGAGCAAGATGATCGCGACTCCCCAGTTGCCGACGACGGCATGGAACTGCTTGAGCAGCCACAACATCGGCTTGCCGATGATCGCGAGCTTGCCGAGTTCGATCGCCCCCTCGAACGCGGTGTCATAGCCGACGAGCGAGGACACCTGCTGCAACCGGTCGATGAACTTCGGCCCGAAGTAGCCGGTGACCACCCGCGAGTACACCGGGTCGCCATCGCGGATGACGATCTCCGGGTACAGAAGCGTCATTTCCATCACGCCGTCGCGCTCGCGCACCGCCCGCGCGTTGCACGCGAGGCGCTCTTTCGTGTCGTTGCGCGGCGACAGCGCCGCCAAAAAGTACGGGTGCGCGAAGCCCGCCCAGCGGATCTCCCCCGTCTGCCCGCGATCGCTCTTGGTCAACTCCGCCAGCGTGGCGTGGCGCACCGAGCCGTTGGCGTAACAGGCCGCCTCCCACATCCGCGGAAGCTGGCCGCCGAAGGACCGCTTTTTGCCCGAGGACGGCTCCTGGAACTGAAACGTCGAGATCGCCAGCGACTCGCGCGCATCCCCGGGCGCCAGCTTCTCGACGTCGACGGTCATCTCGACCAGGTAGTCCTCGGGGATGAAGCGGTACCGCTTGGTCACGCGCAGCGCCGGCGAGCGATACTCGAATGCGATGGCCGCCGGCGCGTCTCCGGCCGGCCGAAGCACGCCGTCGTCTCCGGCCGCCCACTGCCCGTCGACCACCGGCGTCCACTCGGCCGCTGCGGGAATTCCGTAGGTCGAATCGACGAACCACACGTCGAACGGTCGCCACCTCGGATCGTCTCCCGCGCGCACCAGCTCGAGCGGAGGATGCCCGTCGACCGACCGGTCGGCGAATTTCGGCTCCGTCAGCTTCCACGAGGCGAGCGCTCCGCCGTACGTGCTGAACTGCACCGTGAACTTGTCGAACGCCAGCTCGTAGCGCCGCTCCGGCCCGCGCGGGCCCGCCGCCTCCTCGCCGGGCTCCTCACCGCGGCCCGCGCCGTCGCCCTCCGCCCCGGACTGCGCCTCCTCCACCGCGGGCTCCGCGGCCGCATCCGGCTTGGGCTTGCGCTGCGGAGGAAACAGCCATTGCCACACCAGCATCAGCCCGAACGCGATCGCGACGGCGAGCAGCAGGCGTCTGCCTTGGTCTTCCATTACGCTTTCCTATCGCCGCGCCCGCCGGCGAGCGCTCTCGGCGGGTCCACCGGATCGAAACCGCTGCCCCCGAACGGGTGACACCGGGCGAGCCGCCACAGCGCCTTGCCCAGGCCGACGATCAGTCCCCGCCGTTCGATGGCCTCGATGGCGTACTGCGAGCACGTCGGCGCGAACCGACACGTCGGCATCGGTTTCAGCGGCGACACGAGGCGCTGGTAGACGCGCAGCAACGCGATGGCGACCCGCTTCACGCGCGCCTCCCGATGTCGGCCAGGTCCGCCGCGATCGCCGCGAACCCCGGCGCCCTCGCCGCGGACGCTTTCGCCACGATCACCACGTCCGTGTCGCGGGGCAGCCACACACCGTCGGCGGCTTGCCGCACGGCTTCCCGTACCCAACGCTTGACGCGGTTTCGTGTCACGGCGTTTCCGACTCGCTTGCTCACCGTGATGCCGATGCGCCCGTGCGCTCCCTGCGCGGGCGCGACCAACGCCACGAAGTACCGCCCGGCGACCCGCCGCCCGCGCTGTTGGACGGCGACGAATTCGCGCCGCGTCCGCAACCGGACCGCGCGCGGCCACGACCGTCCTTGTCGGCTGAACACGGCACCGTGCGGGACGCCGGCTACGGCGCTACTTCTTCGCGATCGTCACCGACAAGCGCTTGCGGCCCTTGGCGCGGCGCCGCTTGAGCACGGCCCGTCCCGCGCGGGTTTTCATGCGCTTGCGAAACCCGTGGGTCCGCTTCCGACTCTTGTTATGAGGCTGATAGGTACGCTTCACGGTTCACCTCTCCGCGCTGGGAACGCGTATGGATACTTGCCGCGGCCCCCGCTGTCAAGACGCGCGAACCGCACGTCGCCGCACCGTCCCCCGCGCCGATCCGCCCCGTGTACGCCTCCCTTTCAGCACTCGTACGTCGGCGTCGAACCCGCGCGCGCTCGGCCGCGCTCGTTGCGCGGGTCCCCCACCCGAGCCGCCGCGCACGTCCCCCGTGCTTGCGGTCCGTCCCTCCCCGACACCGACGGGTACGCCCTCCGTATTTGCCGGCGCGATCCGCTAACGCGCGCCGCCAGCCAACTCCCGCACCCGGGCGCGCGCAAACCCGCTTCCCGTGTCCGTTTCCCGCCCGACGCGCCCCATCGAAGCCATTTTGCTCAATAATATACGTAAGTTAGATTGTTCTATCCACAACGGGCACATCCCTGACGTGCGCCCCCCAGCGCCCCTGTGGATAACGGGAGTGAAGTGAGATCGAACAGTTGGAAACAAGTGAGGTTTTGCCGCTTGCCGATCCCGCTCGGGCTTTGCTAGACGTGAGGACCTCGCAGGGGAACGAGAAACATCGACCACCCGTTGCTCCCTCGCCAGCGCGCGGCCCGCGACCGCGCGCAGCGGCGCGGGGTCTACCGAGGGGTCGATGTCCTCGATCTGCCGGCGTGTGTCCACAGATCGGTGCCGACCGCCGGTCCAAACGCAAACAATTGCCTGTTATTACAAAGCGTTACAACCGTCCACACCTGTGACCACCCTTGTGAATAACTCCTCAGTTTCGCCCGCTGCGGCCCAGGCTCGGACCGTGTGGCAATCCGCCTTGGCGCACCTCACCGACAAGATCGCACCGCAGAATTTCGACCTCTGGCTGCGGCCGATCGAGTGCCTCGAGGTCGACGGCGCGAACCTCGTCCTCCGCGCGCCGAATCAGTACGTCCGCATGTGGTTCGAGCAAAACTACCTGCCGGCCGTCCTCGACGCGCTGCGCGCCGAGACGGGACAAGACTTCGCCGTCACCTTCGCACCGGACGCCGAGGACCCGCCACGCCGCGAGCCGGCGCCCGCGGCGCCCACTCCGCCGGAGTCCGCCGGACGCCCCCGCAGTCGCGTTCCCGATCCCCCCGCCGCGGCCGCCGGCGAACCCCGCGCCGACAACACCGCCGCCCCCGACCCCCACGATCTGGATGCCGCGCCCCCGCGCGCCGCGCTCAACCCGCGCTACACCTTCGACACGTTCGTCGCGGGTCCGTCCAACCAACTCGCCTACGCCGCATCGCAGGCGGCCGCGTCGACCTACCCGCCCAAATACAACCCCGTGTTCATCTGCGGGGGTGCCGGCCTCGGCAAGACGCACCTGCTGCACGCCATCGGCATCGAGATCCAGCGACGCCGGCCCACCGCACGGATCGCGTACCTGTCCGCCGAGCGCTTCATGAACGAATACATCCACGCGATCCGGTCCAACGACATGCACTCGTTCCGCCGCCGCTATCGCGAGGGGTGCGACGTCCTCCTCGTCGATGACGTCCAGTTCCTGTCCGGCAAGGACGGCACGCAGGACGAGTTTTTCCACACGTTCAACGCCCTGCACGAACGCCATCACCAGATCGTCGTCACGGCCGACCGCAAACCGCACGAGATTTCCGATCTGGCCGAGCGTCTCCGCACCCGATTCGCCTGGGGCCTGATGGCGGACATCGAGCCCCCCGAACTCGAGGTGCGCGTCGCCATCTTGCGCAAGAAGGCGCACGCCGAGCAGATCCACCTGCCCGACGACGTCGCCCTCTTTATCGCCACCGCGATCAAGTCCAACGTGCGGGAACTCGAAGGCGCGCTCATCCGACTGGCCGCCTACGCCTCCCTCTCCAACCGCACGATCGACCTCGACTTCGCGCGGGAAACCCTCGAAGGCTCCCTCAGCCGGGCCCCGGAACACATCACCGTCGACGCCGTCCTCAAGGCGGTGGCCAGCTACTACGGCGTCAAAATTTCGGATCTCAAGAGCCCGCGCCGACACAAATCCATCGCCGGGCCGCGCGCCGTCGCCATGTACCTGGCGCGCCAACACACGAAGGACAGCTATCCCGATCTCGGCCGCGCATTCGGCGGCAAACACCACACCACGGTCATCTCCGCCGTCGACAAGATCGCGCGCCGCCTCCCGACCGACCCGGCGCTGCGCGGCGAACTGCACGCGATCGAAGCGATCCTGCTCCGGTGAGCCCCCGCCGTCACAGCGCCGTGGTACATCCCGAGCGGGCCGTCGCGCCCGCTCGTTTCCCGTGCGCTCACCTTCGATCCGCCGACCCCCGTCGCCCGCACCGGTGCCCCAGCCGACATGTGGCCAACGCTGTGACCAACGCTGTGACCCCGATGTGCCCCGATCTGCGTCCGCCGTGGACAACCGAGCCGCCCGCTGACTCGTCCGCAGTGGACGCCCGCTCCCCCCACCTGCTGTCCTGTCCTCCCACACCCACCTACCTGCCTGCGTTCCCTCGCTGTTTCCCCGTCCATCCACATGTCCACAGGCCCTACTTCCCCTGCTGATCTTTCACTAATTCTACAACCGATCTGATAGGAGAGGTCGCCATGGAGTTTCGCATCCCCAAAGCCGAGTTCCTTCGCGGACTCCGTCTCGCGCAGAGCATCGCCGATCGCAAGAGCACCATGCCCATGATCGCAAACGTGCTGCTGCGCGTAGTCGGCAAGGACAAGCTCCTGGTCGCGGCGACCGATCTCAACGTCTCGGTCTCGGCGGAACTGTCCAGCCGCACGACCGGCGATGGCGCGTTGGCCGTCGGTGCCAAGGCGCTCCACGACATCGTCGCGAACTTGCCCGACGAAGACGTCATCGTGCGTCGCTCCGATAACAACTGGGCCGAAATCCGCGCCGGCAAGGTCGAGTACCGCCTTGTCGGCATGCCCGATCGCGATTTTCCGAAACTCCCCGACCACCGCGAAGTCGAGTTCGGCGAGATCGACGCCGCCGCATTCCGCGACATGATCGACAAGACCCTGTTCTCGGTGTCGAACGACGAGACGCGGTTCCATCTGCACGGCGTCTACTTCGAGTGCACCGACGAGCGCGCTCTCATGGTATCGACCGACGGTCACAGGCTGTCGAAGATCGTACGCACGCTCGCCGGCGCCCCGACGCTGTCCGCGGGCGTGATCATCCCGAAGAAGGGCCTCGTCGAAATCAAGCGGACGCTCGATGGCGCGGGTCCCACCTGCGAACTGTCTGTCAAGCCGCCCTACGTGTTCGTCCGCGCCGGAGACATCACCCTCGCGGTCAAACTCATCGACGCCGACTTTCCGCCGTACGAGGCGGTCATCCCCAAGGACAATCCGCGCAAGCTCATCGTCGATCGACAGCGCCTCGCGGCGGCCCTCAAGCGCGCCCAGCTGATGTCGTCCGACACGCGCGGCGTCAAGCTCGCGCTGCGCGACGGCACCGTCCAGGTCTCCGGCGACAACCCGGACATCGGCGAGGTTCACGAGGAGTTCGAGGCGGACTACGCCGGCGACGAGGTCAACATCGGCTTCAACCCCAAGTACGTCATCGAACTCCTCGCGCAAATCCCGTCAGACCGCGTGTCGATCGAACTCAACGGGGAACTCGACCCGGCGCTCATCCGCCCGGTCGACGGCGACGACTACCTCGGCGTGGTCATGCCGATGCGGATTTGATCGTCCAAGGCATCAAGCTCACGGCCGTCCGCAACCTCGCGCCCGTCCAGTTCGAGCCCGGCCCGCACTTCAACGTGCTGGCGGGCGACAACGGTCAAGGCAAGACGAACCTCCTCGAGGCGATTTACGTCGCGGGCACGTTGCGGTCGTTTCGCACGCAACGGCTCGCAGACGTCATCGCCTTCGGCCGCACCGAAGCGTTCATCGGGGCGCGGGTGCGCCGCGGTGGTCTCGACCGAAAGTACGAGGTGACCGTGCGCGAGCGGTCGCGCGTCGCTCGCCTCGATGGCAAGGCGGTGCGGCCGATCGCCAAGTATTTCGGCGATTTCAACGTCGTGCTGTTCTGCCCGGAGGACCTGCGGGTGCCGCGCGGCAGCCCGGCGGACCGCCGGCGTTTTCTCGATCGCGCTGTGTTCAATTGGCGCGCGGGTCACCTGGCTGACGTGCAGGCTTACGACAAGGTCGTGCGCACACGCAACGCAGTCCTCAAGGAGCTGCAGGCCGGCGGCCGCGCGACCGCCGATCTGCTCGACGTCTACGACGAACAACTCGCCGAGGTGGGCGCGCGGGTCGTCGTGTCGCGCCGCGCCTTCCTCGCCGCCATCGCCGACCGCTTTCGCTCCGGTTACGAGGCGATCACGCGCTCGAGCCGGCGGGCCGACGTCGCATACGCCCCCGGCGCCGAGCTCCCCGACTCGGGCGACGGCGGGGCGTCCGACCTCGACGCGGTTCGCAGCGGTCTGCTCGAACACCTTCGAGCGGCCCGGCGGCGCGACATCGCACGCGGCGCGTCCAGCGTCGGACCCCACCGGGATGACCTTGCGCTGTCTCTCGACGGACACCCGGCCAGCGCGTTCGCATCCCAGGGCCAGCTGCGCGCGATGGTCCTCGCCTGGAAGACCGCCGAGATGGACCTCCTCGCCGCCGCGCACGGGGACCCGCCGGTGCTGCTGCTCGACGACGTGTCGTCCGAGCTCGATCCCCAGCGGAACATGTATCTATTCGATTTTCTACGGGAACGAGACAATCAGTGCTTCATCACGACCACGCACCCGCGCCACGTGCTGGTCGACCGCGATCGCGTCGATTTCACCGTCCGTAACGGCATGATTTCAAAGGAGATTTAACGGTAAAAACCGCTTGGGAGCGCCCCGCGGATGTGCTACGAGTGGAGTGCGCGCACCCGGTGGTTGTCGGGTTGCCGCGGCGCTCTGAACCGGACCGCCCACCCGTCGTGCACTCCGCCCGCACCCGCGGGCGGCGCCAACGTGGCCGGAGTTCGCCCGTCAGATCGGCCGGTGCGCGACACTTGCAGAGGTAGACCACCGCGCATGTCCGACGTCACAGCAAAACCGACCCCAGCAGGCGACGACTATACCGCCGACAGCATCACCGTCCTCAAAGGGCTCGAGGCGGTGCAAAAGCGCCCCGGGATGTACATCGGCGACACCGACGACGGCACCGGGCTCCACCACATGGTGCACGAGGTCGTCGACAACGCGGTCGACGAGGCCCTCGCCGGGTACTGCGATCGCGTCGCGGTCACCATCCACATCGACAACTCCGTCACCGTGGAAGACAACGGCCGGGGCATCCCGGTCGATATTCACCCCGAGGAAGGCCGACCGACGCCCGAGGTCATCATGACCGTGCTCCACGCGGGCGGAAAGTTCGACCACAACACCTACAAGGTGTCCGGCGGCCTGCACGGGGTCGGTGTGTCCGTCGTCAACGCGCTGAGCGACTGGCTCAAGCTCGAGATTCGCCGCGACGGCAAGGTGTATTTCCAGGAGTACCGCAAGGGGGAGCCGGTCACCGAGTTCAAGGCGATCGGCGTCACCGACCGCCGCGGTACGAAAGTCACGTTCCACCCCGACCCGGCCATCTTCAAGGTCACGGAGTTTTCGTTCGAGGCGCTGTCCCAACGGCTGCGCGAGCTGTCATACCTCAACAAGGGCCTCACGATCCTCATTCGCGACGAGCGCAGCGACCGCGAGCACGAGTTCTGTTACAGCGGCGGCATCGCCTCGTTCGTCGCCGACCTCAACGAGAACAAGACCGTCGTCCACGACGATGTGATCGCGTTCTCCGGCGAGAAGGACGGCATCGCGGTCGAGGTCGCGATGCAGTGGAACGACAGCTACGCCGAGCAGATCTACTGCTTTACGAACAACATCAAGAACAAGGACGGCGGCACGCACCTCACGGGGTTCCGCACCGCTCTCACGCGGACCATCAACGCGTACGGCGCCGAAGCGAAGCTGCTCAAGGATCTCAAGCGGCCGCTGTCCGGAGACGATTTGCGCGAGGGCCTGTGCGCCGTCGTGTCCGTCAAGGTCCCCGACCCGAAGTTTTCCAACCAGCCGAAGGACAAGCTCGTGTCCTCGGAGGTTGCCGGCGTCGTCGCCACCGTCGTCAACGAGAACCTGCAGCGCTACCTCGAGCGCAACCCGCGAGCGGCCAAGCAGATCATCCAGAAGGCGGTCGTGGCGGCGCGCGCGCGAGATGCCGCGCGCAAGGCGCGCGAGATGGTGCAACGCAAGGGAGCGCTCGAACTGTCGAACCTGCCAGGAAAGCTTGCCGACTGCCAGGAGCGCGACCCCGCCCTGTGCGAGCTGTACATCGTCGAGGGCGAGTCGGCCGGCGGCTCAGCCAAACAGGGCCGCGACCGCCGCACCCAGGCGATCCTGCCGCTCCGCGGCAAGATTTTGAACGTCGAGCGGGCGCGGTTCGACAAGATGCTGGCGTCCCAGGAGATCGCCACGCTGATCACGGCCCTCGGCTGCGGCGTGGGCGACGACAAGGACATCGACAAGCTGCGCTATCACCGAATTATCATCATGACCGACGCCGACGTCGACGGCGCGCACATTCGTACGCTGTTGCTCACGTTCTTCTTCCGCCAGTTCCCCGAACTGATCGAGCGCGGCCACCTGTTCATCGCCCAACCGCCCCTGTACAAGGTCAAGAAGGGCAAGGCCGAACTGTATCTCAAGAACGAGCAGGCGCTCGAACACTATCTCGTGCAAAACGCGACGGCGGAGACGTCGGTCGCGACGGCCGGCGGCCGGACGATCGCGGGCGACGAGTTGCTCGAGTTCGTGCGCCTCGCCACGCGACACCGCGAAGTTCGCGCCAAGCTCGACAAACACGGCGACGGCCGCGTGACGGCGGCGTTCGCCGAGGTCGGCGGGCTGACGCCCGAACTGCTGCGCGACCGCGATCAGTTGCTGGACATCGTCGAACACCGGGTCAAGCCGTATCTGGCCGAGCGATTTCCGGATCTGGCGCAGGCCCGGTTCGAACTGGTGGACGATCGGGAGCACGGTACGTACGAGATTTTGGTTCCACGCGGCGTCGGCGCGCTGCGGGACACCGTGATCGACTTCGACCTGCTGGCGACCGCCGAGTTTCAGGAGCTGCGATCCATCGCCCGGGCGCTCGCCGAGTTCGGCGACGCCCCGTACACCGTTCACTTCGCGGACGGTGCGGCCGTCGAGGCGGCGTCTCCCGAGGAAGTCGCCGAGGCGATCGAGGAACGCGGGCGCAAGGGTCTCGCCATTCAGCGTTACAAGGGCCTGGGCGAGATGAACGCCGAACAGTTGTGGGAGACCACGATGGATCCCGCTCGCCGGACGCTCCTGCGCGTTCGCGTCGACGACACGGTGGATGCCGACAAGATTTTCAACGTGCTCATGGGGGATGTCGTCGAGCCGCGCCGCGCTTTCATCGAGACCAACGCGCTCAACGTGCGCAACCTGGACGTGTAACTGCCGACCGATCGACAGAGGGGGGAGCCGTGACAGCCATTCGCAGCGCGATCAAGGGAATCGGAGGGTTCTTGCCTCCGCGCGTCGTCACCAACCGCGAACTCGAACAGTATATGGAGACGTCCCACGAGTGGATCGTCGAGCGCACTGGCATCGAGGAACGGCGGTGGGTCGACGAAGGGATGACCGGCGCACAGATGGGCGCCGCCGCGGCGCGCGAGGCGTGTGAGCGGGCCGGCGTCTCCCTGGACGACATCGACCTCATCGTCCACGCCACGCTGTCGCCGGACCACAACTTCCCGGGGACCGGCGTGTTCGTCGCGCGAGAACTCGGCCTGGCGGCCAAGGGGATCCCGGCGCTCGACATTCGCCAGCAATGCACCGGGTTTCTGTACGGGCTCGCGATCGCCGATGCGTTCATCCGCGCGGGGCAATACCGCACCGTGCTGGTCGTCGGCGCCGAGATCCACTCGACAGGGCTCGACATTTCGACGCGCGGCCGCGATGTGAGCGTCATCTTCGGGGACGGCGCGGGCGCTGCCGTCGTCGGCGTCGCAGACGACCCGGCGACCAGTTGCATCCTGTCGACGCACCTTCACGCCGACGGTACGGAGGCCGAGATTCTGTGGACCGACCGGCCGGGGAGCCGCTACCACCCGCGGATCACCAAAGAAGACATCGACGAGGGGCGCCACTACCCGAAGATGGAAGGCCGCCGCGTGTTCAAACACGCCGTCACGCGCATGCCGCAGGCGATCATGGAGGGGATGGTCGCCAACGGGTTGACGTTGGACGACATCGACATGGTGATTCCGCACCAGGCGAACCTGCGCATCAACGAGTACGTGGCCAAGCTCGCGTCGCTGCCGCCGGAAAAGATGCACAACAACATCCAAAAGGTCGGCAACACCACCGCTGCGTCGATCCCGCTTTGCATGAAGGACGCGATCGACGCCGGCAAGATCAACCGGGGTGACCTCGTCGTCCTCGTCGCGTTCGGCGCGGGCATGACCTGGGGCTCCGTGTTTCTGCGCTACTGATCGCGACGGCGAACGCCCTTGTGCGCGGCGGTCGCGGTGTCCCCGGCGGGGTTCTGCGGTAGCGCCAGGATCCGCTGCGCCCGCCCGCGCGCCGACACCGGAGAACCGGGGCCGAAGCGACGACCCGCACGGTCGCGGCCTCGGCCCCGGTTTTCCGGATGCATGGACCGGAGCGGATGCGCTCAGTTCACGGAACACGCGTCGCGAATCCGCTCCGCCCACGCGCGCCGTCGCGGCGACAGGTCCTCGGCGCGTTCGAGCGCCTTGTCGATGTGGCGACGGGCTCCCGCCCGGTCGCCGAGCACGAGCAGCAGCTCGGCAACGCTCAGGTTGGCCGGCGCGTGCGCCGGGTCCAACTGCAGGCAGCGGTCGAGCGCCACCGCAAAGCCGAGGCCATCGCCGCGCTGCCGGCAGAACGTGGCCAACGCGTTCCATGCCGGCGCGAAGTCCGGGTAGGCGGACAGGATGCCGCGCGCGATCGACACGGCGCGGTCGGGGTCGTAGACCGCCAGCCGGGCAGCGCGCCGCAGGCATACGAGCGCGATCGGCGGGATCGACGCATGGCTGGTCGGAGTGGACGTTTCGGTCGTGGGCATGGCGATGTCTCCTGGTTGCGAGGTCGAGTGGAGGTGCGTCGCGTGCGATCGTTACGCGCGCAGCGCCTGGCCTCCCGCCCGCGCGAGCTGGCTGGTGTTGACGTGGTTCGCGAGCAGCAGCAGCACGTTGCGCTGGTCGGCGTCGAGGTGCTCCGCGATCAGCTGCTTCAGGTTGGACTGCTGTAGAACCTGTTGGAGCAGGCTCGTATCCTCGAACAGGGATCCGAACCCGTCCGACTTGATCTTGTCGAACAGCTCCGCGGCGCTGTCGAGTGTGCCGTTCGCGATGGCGCCCGCGCCGAAGTCGAGGATGCCGCCGAACGTGTCCCAGCCGGCTTCCCGCGCCAGACCCGCGAAGCCGTGGAGCCCTTCGGCGTACCGGCCGTGATACAGGTCCGACACCGAATCGACGACCTTCGCGCCGGCTTCGAGCCAGTCACCCGCTTCCTCCCAGCCGACGCCGCGGGCGATGTCTTCGAGCCCGTCGAGCCCGGCCTGGACCGCCTCGTCCCACTGTCCGGTGATGACGGCGCCGGTGAACGCGGCCGCGTCGCCGAGGAAGTCGATACCGGTCTTGTCGTCGATCCAGTTGTTCAGTTTGTCGAGCACGTCCCCGCCGCCGAGGCTGGACACGGCGCTCGAGAACGCGTCGCCGATTGATCCCCAAAGTCCCATGGTTCCATCCTTTCCTGGCTGCCTGACCGCGTATCCCCGGCGCTACACGCGCAGGTTGTTGATGCCGGCCTTGAGCGTCTGGTGCATGGTCATCAGCAGGTTCGTGAGCATGGTGAACTCACGGTTTTCCTTCTGCGTCTGCATCTGGAGCAGCTGCATGAACTCCTTGCTCTGCAGCGCCAGCTTGGCCGACTCGTCGCCGTTTTGAAGCGCGTACAAGAAGGCGTCCGTTCCCTGCTCGAGGATCCGTTGCGTCCAGGTGTCGGCCGCCTTCTGGATGTCGTCCATCTGCGGCGCCGCGTCTTCGGCCTTGCCGGAGCCTTCGGCCTTGCCGGAGCCTTCGGCCTTGCCGGAGCCTTCGGCCTTGCCGGAGTTCTCGGCCTTGCGCGGGCGCTCGGACGTCTCCGCACGCGCCTTGCCGCGCTGCGACTGCACGATCTCCTGGTGGCGCGCCTGCAGATGCTTGCGGTGGTCGCGCACCTGCCGGTCGCGGGTTTCGACCCCGTGGTTCGTGTTGTCGTCGTCGATCCCGTCGTCGATGCCTGGGCCGGTGGCTCCGGGCGGGACGGCCGGTCCGGCGCCCGGGTTGACGCCGCCGTCGACGCCGCCGACGCCGCCCGGATCCATGCCGTTGACGCCGTGCGTTCCGAGAGGGGTGGTTCCTTCGGTCTTGATCATCTCAATCCTCCTGAGGGGTGCGTGAGTGGGTTGTCGTGAAACGGAACACCCGACGTATCGGCGGCCGTCGCGCGGGGTTGCGCCGCAGCGCCCAAAAAAAACCGAACCGGGCACAAAAAAAGCCGGGGCCCGAGGGCCCCGGCGCGCACCGACAGGAGGAAGCGTCCGCCTACGCGGCGGCCGCGGTGAAGATGCTCTCGATCTCTCGCTCGACCTCGACTTCGGATACCTGCTGCGCGAGCGCCAGCTCCCGCACGAGCAGTCCTTGCGCGGTTTCGAGCATGCGGCGCTCGCCGAACGACAGGTCCTTGTGACCGCCTAGCCGGCGCAAATCGCGCACGACCTCGGCGATCTCGAAGCAGCTGCCGGTCTTGATCTTGTCCATGTACTCGCGGTACCGGCGGTTCCAGGTCTGCGTGTCGGGCAACACGTCGGGGTCGCGCAGGATCTCGTAGACCTCGGCAACCTCCGATTCGCTAATGATTTCACGCAATCCGACGGTCTCCGCGTTGGCGCACGGGACCATGATCTTCATGCCGGTGTCGAGGATCTTGAGGATGTAGACGTCGTGTTTCGTCCCGCCGATCTCCCGCTGCTCGATGTCGACCACTTCGGCCACACCATGCACCGGATAGACCGCCTTGTCTCCCACGGAAAACGGGCTTGTCATGTGGTTGGGTGCCTCCTCGCGCACGTCGCGCAGCTTGGATGATCGTAGCAGGCGAGCGGCTCGGAGTCAAATCCGCCGACTTCGTAGATTACTAGAATTACAGCGCTATTTCCGGAGTGCGGCGCGCCCGTGGCGAGGGACACAGCGCGGCCGAGTCGGGCGCGCACACCCGCGCGAGGCGGCGGCGGGCGAACACGCCGCGGCGGTCACCGCGCCATCGCGTGTCGGACGCGGCCGCAGTCGTGCGGCGCGCGGGGGCGTGCTCGAGCAGCGGCCGCATTCGCCGCGCCCGCTCGCCGCGGCGCCGCCGATGGCCGCGCGATCGCGCCC
>RFGE01000212.1 GCA_003696105.1 Deltaproteobacteria bacterium
CGCGACCGCGACGCCCGTCGCAAACCGCGCGAGTGGCTTGTTCGCCACGCCGACCGCCGTCCGCTCGCCCAATGGAGCGGGAGATCCGGATGGATCGGCTGCGCACGCGACGAGCGCCGCGAACAACCAACCGGACGCAATCGTGCGCAGACGGAGCATGGCGGTACGGCGAATCGGAACGCAGCAAATGGCGCGCCAGTTTGCCGGCCCACCTCAGGTCGCGCGATTCCAGCAAGTTAGTCGATCCCTCGGACGGACGAGTGCAAGCTTCCGCACACTTCGTCGTGGTGCAATCACCACATGCGACCGATTTCACGACAGGTATGCCAGGAATTCCCGCAGGTTATAAAGAAGAGAGCCCACGGCGTTGCCCGCGGCACCATGGTTCTTTTGCCACGTCCCGGCGTATGGGCGCGTCATCCCTTGCCGGCCCGGTAGGCGTCGACGTCGATCCCGTACTTTTTCACGAGCGCCCACAAGTTCTTGCGGTCCATTCCGGCCGTCCTCGCAGCGGCGGCGATGTTGCCCTGGTGGGCCGCGAGGACCTCCTCGGTGTAGGCGCGCTCGAACCGCGCGACCACCTCGCGCTTGAGGTCGCGAAACGGGCGGGACAGATCGATCCCACTGCGCGCCGGCGCTCGGCTCGGCGTCACGCGCACGTCCTCGGGCGCGATGTACTCGGACTGCGCCATCACGAGCGCGTGGTGGACCGTGTTCTCGAGTTCGCGGACGTTGCCCGGAAAGTCATACGCGCACAGCTTCGCCATCGCCTCCGGCGTGAACCCTTCGACCCGCTTGGCGACCTTCGCGCGATGTTTGAGCAGGAAGTGGTGAGCGAGCAGCGGGATGTCTTCTGCCCGTTCGCGCAAAGGCGGTAGATGCAACGGAAACACGTTGATGCGGTAGTAGAGATCCTGCCGGAACACACCGGCCGCCACTGCTTGTTCCAGGTCGCGGTTCGTCGCGGTGATCAGGCGCACGTCGACCTTCGTGTCGCGGTCGTCACCGATCCGGCGGAACTCCTGCGACTGCAACACGCGCAACAACTTCACCTGCAGGGACAGCGGCATCTCGCCGATCTCGTCGAGAAACAGCGTCCCGGTATGCGCGGCCGCGAACAGCCCCTCGCGATCCTTCGTCGCGTCGGTGAACGCGCCCTTGACGTGCCCGAACAGTTCGTCCTCGAGCAGGTTCTCGGGGATCGCAGCACAGTTGACCACGACGAACGGCGATTCGTAGCGCTGGGACAGTGCGTGGATCGTCCGCGCGACGAGTTCCTTCCCCGTGCCGCTCTCCCCGAAGATCGCCACCGTGACGTCGGTCGGCGCGACCATGGAAATCCGCTCGTACAGATCCTTGATCCACGTGCCGCCGCCGATGATGACGTCGCTCTTGCGCGGCCGTCGCTGGGTGCCATCGGCCGGCGGCCGCGCCCGCGCGGCCGCCCGGTGGTCGCGCAGCGCGCGCTCGACGCGGAGCCGCAGCTCCGCCCGGTTCAGCGGCTTGGAGATGAAGTCGAACGCGCCCAGGCGCATCGCCTCGACCGCCACCTCACCGGGCTGGCGCCCGGACATCACGATCACCCGCGCGTCGACGCCCCGCTGGCGCAGCGCGCGCAGGACCTCCTCGCCGCCCATTTCCGGCATGTAGTAGTCCAACAGGACGACATCGAACGCGCGGTCGCCCGCGCCCGCGGCAACCTCGACGGCTTCGACCCCGCTGGTCACCGCCGTAACCTCCACGTCCCTGAGCAGCTGGCCGATCTGTTGCGCTTGATGCGGCTCGTCGTCGACTACCAAGAGGCGAGCGCGCTCCACGTTGAAATCTTACAGTGAGATCGAACGCGGTGGCTACCGCGAACAGGGCCTCGCACCCAATCGCGGCGATCGTTCCACGCGCAACCCGTCTACAGCTCGCCGACCTCCTCGGCCGGCAGCCAGCCCTCGTGGCCGTTCGCGAGGCGCACACGCACCCACCCGGAGCCCTCCCGGTCGACAACGTGCACGCGCAGCCCCGCGTGCAGGCGAGCG
This sequence comes from Deltaproteobacteria bacterium, assembly GCA_003696105.1. Classification (NCBI taxonomy): domain Bacteria; kingdom Pseudomonadati; phylum Myxococcota; class Myxococcia; species Deltaproteobacteria bacterium. Next base: position 2,031 of record RFGE01000212.1, read on the forward strand.
CCGTCGCGCGCGGTCTGGCCCGGCGCCTCGCTCAGTTGCGTTTCGTCCGGCAACACAATGCCCAGGTCGACGCGGGTGACGAAGTAGACGTGCGCCCACAGCAGCGCGGCGGCGACGAAGAACGCGACGGCGGCGAAGCCTGCCCCGACCGCGACGATCGCGCGCGCGAAACCGCTGGCCATCAGCCGGAGCGCGATGAGCGCGGCGAACAACACGGCATCGACGACCAGAAAAGCGACCGTGAGTTGGCCGATCGAAAACTTCGTCGCGACGGTCACCCACAGCGGGTCGCCCTCGGCAGACTCAATCCGGTCGACGACCTTCGCGGCTACCGCGTCGCGCGCAACCTGCAGGTTGTAAGCGGCGTCGTCGAAGTCGGGGCGCACGCGCAAGGCTCGCTCGTAGTTGTAGATCGCGCGACCAAGTACGTCGTCGCGATCGGCGGCCAACCGAAAGTACGCATTGCCGAGGTTGTAGAACAAATCCTCGTGGCGGATACCCGCCGCTACCAGTGCCTCGTAGCGGCGTACTGCCGTCGCGTAGTCGCCGGCCAGATAGGCCTCGTTGGCGCTCGCGAACGACGTCTCGTCCGCGCGTGCGGGCAACGCCACCGCGAGCATCCAGGCGCTCGCCGCGGCGGCGAACGCGCACACCCGGCGCCCGCGCGCGGTCATCGCGCGACCTCCAGCTGCACGCGCTCGATGTCGCGCAGCAGGTCCTTGACTCGACGAAGCGCCGCCCGCATCTCACCCGGCCCCGCCAGCGCCGGCGTAAACCGCGCAAAGTCGAAGTCCCGCAGTTCTTTCTCGATTCGCTGCACCGTCGGCTCGGGGAATCCGCGCCGCAGCAGGTGCTCGCGTAGCTGGTCGAGAGTCATCGATTGTACGGGCTCGCCAAGTCGATCCTCGATGTGCTCGTACAGCGCTCGCGTAAGTTCGCCGTAGAACGCGGCCGGCCGTGCGCCACGCAAGTGCAACTCGGCGACGCGAAGCCGCGCCTTGGCGCGACCGCGCGCCTTGCGCAGGCGCGACCGGGGAGTCTCCCGGCGGAGCCGCTCGCGCAGTTTGTCCGCGAGTACGACGCTGAAGAAAGCCAGCGGCGGTAGCGCCGCTAGCCCCCAGAACCAACGCGAGCGATACAAATACGCGGTGACGCGGCTGTGGACCGTATCGCCTAGCTTGATGGGACGGATGTCGCGCGCGATCACGTTGTCGCGGTTCGTCCCAGTCGCCGCCGATCCCTGGTCGCGCGACGCGCGCACGTGGATTGCGATCGGGTCCGAACGCGCCACGCGGTATTCGCGCGCGGCCGGGTCGAAGTACGGAATCGCGATCGCCGGGATCGTGAGATCGCCCCCGCGCTTGGGCCGCAGCCAATACTGGTAGGTGCGCTCGCCGCGCACCGTACCGCCGGTGACGTCCACCGACGGGTCGTCGTCGCGCGGGCCGGTGACGTCGAACCCGGTCGCAGCGATCACCGGCGGGCTCGTCCGCCGAATCGCGCCGGTGCCGCGCACCGTGACCGTGAGCGTGATCGGCTCGCCGACCTCGACCTCGGAGCGGTCGACGGCGGCGTCGACCGCGAACACGCCGACGTAGGACGGATCGAAGCCGGGAGGCGCGCCGCCAGGCAGCGGCTGCACGTCCAACTCGATCGGGTTGCTGCGAACCGTCTCGGTCTGGCCGGCGAACGACCGCATCGTCGCCACCTCTGCCGCGAACGGCGGTACGGTCACTCGCCCCGGTTCGAGCGGGAACAGCGCCCGCTGCGACACGACCGCCACGAGATAGGGGACGTTGCCGAGGTACACGGTCTGGTAGCGAAGCCGCCTGCGCGGCTCGAACAGCTTCTCGAACCAGAACGCGTCGAGCGACGGCGGCTTGGGCGCAAACGAGATGACTTCCGCCCGGGTGAACAGCAGCCACGTCACGGTGACCTGCTGGCCGACGACTGGACGCCGCTCGTCGGCGACCGCGTACAAAAACAGCGCGTCGCCCGGGCGACGACGCGGCGGCACGTAGCCGGGGACGTCGACGCCTCCCGCCGTCAGCGGGGCCGGGTCGGTGACGTCCGGCGCGGTCGTCGGAGCGGTCGCGCCGACGCCTCGTACGGTCACCGTGACTTGCCTCGTTTCGTAGTCCTCGCGCCCGATGCGCACGCGCGCCGGCCCCACGACGTACCGCCCCGGCGCGCGCGGCTGCAAGATGTAGCGGCGGATCTCGATCGACCGGATCTCCTGCCCGTGGACGGGATCGAACACCATCGACGTCGTCGACGAGCGACGCGTGTCGATGACTTGAAAGCCGGGGAACGGCGGGTGCGAGTAGCGCTCGGGCCCGCCGACGCCGAGCATCTCCAGGTGCACGGTTGCGACGTAGGTGTCGTCGAGCCCGCCGTCGGTCGGCGACACCTCGAGGGTAAACTGCGCCGGCTGCGCGGCAGCGGCTCCCGACCACAGCCCCACGAGGGCGACGATGGCGGCGGTACGGTTCACCAGTCTTTCCTCGATCGGCGGCGCACCCAGGTGCGCGCGGCGTCTTTGAGTCGCTGCAGGCGGAGCGCCCTGGAGCGCCGCTCGAGTTCGTCCAGCTTGCGATCGCGATCGCTGCTGCGCAAGAACCGCCATCCGGCCGGCGGATTTGCGCCGTCCCGAGGTGGCGCGTCGCGCTCGGCCGCCCGCTCGTCGGCCCGGGCGCCGGACTGGTTCTGGGCGCCGGGCTGGTCCTGGGCGCCGGGCTGGTCCTGGGAGCCGGACTGGTCCTGGGCGCCGGACTGGTCCTGGGCGCCGGGCTGGTTCTGGGCGCCGGGC
>RFGE01000213.1 GCA_003696105.1 Deltaproteobacteria bacterium
CTGGGACGACGTCCGCGTCGGCGGCACGAGTCCGCTCGACGGCACGTCGACGGTGTCGTGTCCGGCGCCGGTGACGAGCCGCTACGTGCCGTTCGCCGGCATCTTCGACTACGGCTCGGGGTGTGAGCCCCTCGGCGGCGACAAGCTCGTCGACTTCCCCGCGACCGAGTTCGACGACAACTACGACCAGATCCTGGCGTACATCAACCACACGGACGCGGACGGCGCCGAGATCAAGGCGATGGGCGGCACGCCGATCGCGGCGTCGCTGCGCGACATCCGCGCCGACCTCGTGGCGACGACCCTGCCCGCCGACGCGCGCGCGGCGTGCCGCAACTACTCCGTGGTCGTGCTCACCGACGGCGGCGAGAGCTGCGAGGCCGTACAAGACGCGATCGACGCGGCGGCCGCGCTCCAGGGCATCGACCTCGGGGGCGGCGTCACCATCGACGTCGCCGTCCACGTCATCGGATTCGCCATCTGCCCGCCGGGCGACCCGAACTGCCAGACGATACAGGACCTCGACGCGATCGCCGACGCGGGCTGCTCGGCGGCCAACGAGGCGGCCGGGCTGTGCCGCAACACCGCGTTTCGCGCGAGCAACCAGCTCGAACTGCAGGCCGCGCTGGCCGAGATCGTCCAGGACTCCATCAAGACGGAGCTGTGTAACGGCCTCGACGACGACTGCGACGGCGAGATCGACGAGGACTTCCCGTCGCTCGGCTCGCCATGCTCCGAGGGCGTCGGCGCGTGTCTGGACACCGGGACGTTCGTGTGCACCGCGGACCAGCTCGGCGTCGAGTGCGACGCGACGCCGGGCACCGGCACGCCGGAGGTGTGCAACGGCGTCGACGACGACTGCAATGGCCTGGTCGACGACGGCATCTCGTGCACGCCGTGCACGCCGCAGACCGAGGTGTGCAACGGCCTCGACGACGACTGCGACGGCGAGATCGACGAGCCGCCGCTGCCTGGCGTCGGCGACACCTGCGGGATCGACATCGGCGAGTGCGCGTTCGGCACGACGACGTGCGCCGGCTCCAGCGGCGTGGTGTGCACGGGCGGGACCGGCCCGTCGCCGGAGGTGTGCGACGGCAAGGACAACGACTGCGACACGATCGTCGACGGCATCTCCCGCAAGTGCTATACGGCGGCGACCGGCTGCGACCTGGCGACCGACACCTGCGTCGGCGTGTGCCAGTTCGGCATCGAGACGTGCGACGTGGGCGCCGGTGCGTTCGGCGCGTGCGTCGGCGAGGTCACGCCGAGCGCCGAGATTCCGTGCAACGGCCTCGACGACGACTGCGACGGCGAGATCGACGAGACGGCCGGCGCCGAGGTGTGCGACGGCATCGACAACGACTGCGACGGCCAGATCGACGAGGGCAACCCGGGCGGCGGCGGCTCGTGCGGCACGCCGCCGTTCGTCGGCGAGTGCGCCCCGGGCACGCTCACCTGCCTCGGCGGGTCACTCGTGTGCGTCGGCGAGATCGACCCGACGCCCGAGACGTGCGACGGCAAGGACAACGACTGCAACGGCGCGGTCGACGACGGGCTGGGCTCGCCGTTCGGCGATCCGTGCGGCACCGACGTCGGCGAGTGTTCTCCGGGGACGCTCCGGTGCGTCGGCGGCGCACCCGAGTGCGTCGGCGAGGTCGGACCGGCCGCCGAGGTGTGCGACGGCAAGGACAACAACTGCAACGGGCTCACCGACGAGACCGACCCGATGCTGGGCACCTCGTGCGACCAGGCGCCGGGCGGCGTCACCGTGCCGTCGGACGCCGGCGAATGCCGATTCGGCGTGTGGGTGTGCAACGCGGGCAGCCTCGAGTGCACCGGCGCGGTCGGGCCGACCGCCGAGCTGTGCAACGGCCTCGACGACGACTGCGACGGCGCCATCGACGAGGACTTCCCCGATCTCGGCACCGCCTGCGACAACGGCATGACGGGCGTGTGCCGGTTCACCGGCACGACCGTGTGCGCCCCCGGCGGCGCCGGCACCGAGTGCGACGCGCCGCCCGGGTCGCCAGGCACCGAGGTGTGCAACGGCCTCGACGACGACTGCGACGGCGAAGTCGACGAGAACCCGCCCGGCGATCCGCTGCCGGTCGTCGGCACCGAGTGCTCGCCGGCCATCGGCATGTGCGAACCCGGCTACTGGGAGTGCAACGATGGCATGCTCGAGTGCGGGTCGCCGTCGTCCGGCAGCCCCGAGATCTGCAACGGCGAGGACGACGACTGCGACGGCTTCGTCGACGAGTCGCCGGTGCCGGGCGAGGGCGAGGACTGCACCGATCCCGGCTTCGAGGCGATCGGCGACACCGGCGAGTGCGAGTTCGGCAGCACCGCGTGCGTCAACGGAACCATCGAATGCGTCGGCTACCAGGGGCCGCGGCCGGAGGTGTGCAACGGACTGGACGACGACTGCGACGGCGAGGCGGACGAGTTCGCCGAGTGTCCCGACCCGTCCAACCTGTGCCACGAGGGCACGTGCATCGTGCCGTGCGAGTCGGGCGAGTTCCCCTGCCCCGGCGGGTTTTCGTGCATGACCTTCCCGGAGGGACGGTTCTGCGTGCCCGACCCGTGCGCGGCGGTCACCTGCGACCCGGGATTCCGCTGTGACCCGACCACCGGCGACTGCGTCGACCTGTGCGCCGGCGTCGAATGCCGCGACGGCGAAGAGTGCCGCAACGGCTTCTGCCTCGACTGCTTCGACCTGCCCGCGAAGTGCATGGAGGGCGAGGTGTGCATGGCGGACGACGCCGGCGTCGGCCAGTGCGTCGACCGTCCGTGCGACCCGAACCCGTGCATGCCCGACGAAGTGTGCAAAGACGACACGTGCATGCCTTGCGACTGCGGCCCGATGGAGATCTGCATCGACGGGGCGTGCCAACCCGACCGGTGCGCCGGCGTGGACTGTCCGTTCGACAAGCTGTGCAACCCGGACACCGGCGAGTGCGAAAACCCCAACTGCGAGGGCGTGTCGTGCAAACCCGGCGAGGTGTGCGTGCCGATAAGCGGCGAGTGCATTCCCGACCCGTGTTCGACCGGGCAGTGCCCGGCCGGCGACGCGTGCGTCCTGCTGCCGAACGGCGGCTTCGCGTGCGAACCGCCGGCGCCGCCACCGGTGGACTACGTGACCGCCGCCGGCGGCGGCTGCCGCGCGGCGCCCGGCGGGCGCGGGGACGGCGGCGGGTTGACGGCGCTGGTGGCCGCGTGGGCGCTCGCGCTCGCGCGGCGTCGCCGGACGGGAGGGCGGCGATGACCGCGGCGCGGTGGCTGCTGGCCGCGCTGGTCGCGGCGGCCGGGTGCGACGTGTCGCCGTATGCCATCGGTGGCGCGGGCGGCGGCGACGCCGGCGGCGGCGTGGGCGACGGAGGCGGTGTGGGCGGCGACGGCGGCGGCACGGGGCGCATCGACGCCGGGCCGACGGTCGACGCCGCGCCGCAACCCGACGCCTGTCTGCCGAACGTCGAAGCGTGCAACGGAGTCGACGACGACTGCGACGGCGAGGTGGACGAGGACTTCAACCTCGACTCGGATCCGAACCACTGCGGTGCGTGCGGCAATCGCTGCACGTACGACTTCGCGTTCGGCCTGTGCAACGCCGGCACCTGCGAGCAGGGCGACTGCTTCCCCGGCTACATCGATCTCGACGGCGAGAGCTCGAATGGGTGCGAGTACTTCTGCATCCCGACCAACGGCGGCACCGAGGCGTGCGACCGAGTCGACAACGACTGCGACGGCGCCATCGACGAGGATTTCAACGTCGACAGCGACCCGCTCAACTGCGGCGCGTGCGGCAACGCGTGCAACCTGCTGCACGCCACCGCCAAGTGTGTCGCCGGCGCCTGCGAGATCGACACCTGCGAAACCGGCTTCGTCGACGTCGACCCGGCCGTGCCAGGCTGCGAATACAAGTGCACGCCGACCAACGGCGGGGTCGAGATCTGCGACGGCGTCGACAACGACTGCGATGGCACCATCGACGACGGCAACCCGGGCGGCGGCGCGCCGTGCGGGACGGACGTCGGCGAGTGCTCGCCCGGCGTCACCACGTGCTCGTTCGGCACCCTGTTTTGCGTCGGCGCGGTCGGCCCGACGGTCGAACGCTGCAACAACAAGGACGACGACTGCGACGGCACGAAGGACAACGGGTTTTCGACCGACACAAACCCGCTCGCGTGCGGCCCGACCTGCGAGGTGTGCGCGTTCGACCACGCGACGCCCACGTGCGTAGGCGGCTCGTGCCAGATGGGGCCGTGTACGTTCGGCTTCCACGACCTCGACGGCGAACCGGGCAACGGCTGCGAGTACGCCTGCATCGTCACCGGCGCCGAGGTGTGCGACGGCGCCGACAACGACTGCGACGGCGCGGTCGACGAGGACTTCGACACGCTGTCGGATCCGGCGAACTGCGGCGCCTGCGGCAACCAGTGCTCCTTCCCCCACGCGGCGGCGACCTGCGCCGCCGGCACGTGCGCGATGGGCGCGTGCGAGCCCAACTTCTACGACATCGACGGCAATCCGAATAACGGCTGCGAGTACGCCTGCGTCGCGACCGGCGCCGAGGTGTGCGACGGCGTCGACAACGACTGCGACGGAGCGGTGGACGAGGGCAATCCCGGCGGCGGCGCGCCGTGCGGCACCGACCAGGGCGCGTGCGAATTCGGCACCACCGACTGCGTGGGCGGGTCGATCGTGTGTACCGGCGGCGTCGGCCCGCAGCCGGAGACGTGCAACGGCATCGACGACGACTGCGACGGCACGCCGGACAACGGGTTCGACAAGGCCAACGATCCGCGCTTCTGCGGCGACTGCACGCCGTGCGATCTGCCACACGCGGTCGAGGGGTGCTCGGCGGGCCAGTGCACGGTCGTCGCGTGCGAGGCGGGCTACGTCGACGTCGACGGCGATCCCGCCAACGGCTGCGAGTACGCCTGCACGCCGACGGGCGTCGAAGTGTGCGACGGAATCGACAACGATTGCGACAAGCAGGTCGACGAAGTGACACCGCCGCCGAACTTCTGCCGGACGGCGGGAGAATGCGCCGGCGCGACCGTGATCTGTGCCGGTGCCGAGGGATTCCGCTGCAACTACAAAGAGCTCGCCGCCGCGGGCGCCGCCATCGAACTGGCCGCCGACGGGGTGAGCCTCGCGCTCGAGGAGACCGTGTGCGACGGCCGCGACGGCGACTGCGACACCGGCGTGGACGAGCCGTTCGCGCTCAAGGGCAGCGCGTGCGGCGAGGACGGCAGCTTCGGCACGACGCGCAAGCTCGGCGCGTGCCGCGGAACGGGGACGCTCGTGTGCAACGCCGCCGGCGACGGCCTGCAGTGCGCGATCACGTCGCCGGGGGCGACGCCCGCGCCGGAGGTGTGCAACGCGCTCGACGACGACTGCGACGGGCACGTCGACGAGCCGTACGACTTCGGCGGCTTCTCGGGCGTGCGAGACGCGCTCGTCGGACCGCTGGCGATCGGCGGGCAGTCGGTGGTGATGTACCGCTACGAGGCGGCGCGGCCGGACGCGACGGCGACCTCCGCCGGCACCGTCGAGTCGCGCGCGTGCTCGCTGGCCGGCGTGTTGCCGTGGCGCAACGTGAGCTACGACGACGCGGCCGCCGCGTGCGCCGCCGCCGGGATGCGCCTGTGCGAGGTCACCCGCGACGGCAGCGGCAACGTCGTCACCGACGAGTGGGGCCGGTTCTGCGAGGGGGCCGCCGACCGCGTGTACCCGTACGGCAACACCTACGAGCCGAATACGTGCAACGGCTCGGATTACGATCCGATCCCGGGCGGCAATAACGAGGACATTCCCGTGGCGACCGGCACGATGACGGATTGCGTGTCGGCCGACGGCAGCTTCGACCAGTCGGGCAACGTCAAGGAGTGGGTCACGGACCCGCGGCTGGTGTCCGGCGTGACCGTCCACACCCTGCGAGGCGGGGCCTACGACAACCCGTCCGGCGGGCTCACCTGCGACTTCGACTTCACCGTCGCGGACGCGAGCTTCCGGTTCCCGAACGTCGGCTTCCGCTGCTGCGCGCGGTCGTGCCCGGCCGGCCAGTCCGACTGCGGCGGCACGTGCGTCGACCTGGCGACGTCCGAGGCCCACTGCGGCGCGTGCGGCGCGGCGTGCGCCCCGGGCGAGACGTGCCAAAACGGCTACTGCTGCCCGACCGGCACCGAGCTGTGCGCCGACCAGTGCGTGCCGGCCGGCACCTGCCCGTAGCCGGCGCGGCGAGGCCCGGGCCTCGCGCCTCGGCGGCGCGCGGTCGGCGCCCCGCCGCTACTTCTGCGCCGCCTCGAGGATCTCGATCGCGGGCCCGTAGTCCGGCTGCTCGCGGAGCACCTTGCGCACCAACATGCGCGCCTTGCCCGGATTGCCGCGGGCCAGCTCCAGGCGCGCTTCGGCGCACACCGCGTCGCGCGGCGTCATCGGCCCCTCGAGCTTCTTGAGCGAGATCGTGCGCAGCGCCTTGATCGCCAGCGCGATATCGCCGCACTCCTCGGCCGCGCGCGCGAGTTCGGCCGCCACCGCGCCGTTGTCGCGCTCGATGTCGAACACCTGCTGCAGCGCGCGCAGCTCGCCCGCGGCGTCGCCGGCCGCGCGCGCGAGCCGCGCCTCGCGAAGCTGCAGCGGCGCCATCCGCTTCGACCGCACCGGGGTGTTGGCGATGAGCGGCGCGAGCGCCTCGCGCGCCTCGTCGAGCCGGCCCGCGGCGACCAGCGCATCGATGTAGCGCAGCGTCAGCTCCTCGTCGTCGGGCCGCAACGCGCGCGCCGAGTCGAGCGCCAGGATCGCGCGATCGCCGTCGCCGGCGCGCACGAACAGGTCCGCCGCCTCCATCAGCGCCGCGAACCGCGCGCTTTCGTCGGCGGCGTCCCGCGCGTCGGCGAGCGCGAGCTTCGCCAGCTCGTCGAATGCGCCGGCCGCCTCGTACACCCGCCGCAGCGCCGCCCGCAGCTCCTGGGCGTCGGGGTTGTCGCGCGCCGCCAGCTCGAGCCCCGGACGCGCCGCGGCCAGGTCGCCGGCGCGCTCGGCCGCGTCGACGAGCTGCAGCGCCGCGCGCACCTGCGCGTCGCCCTGCTCGGTCTGCACGAGCCGGTTGCAGCCGTCGATCACCTCCGCCCACGCGCCCCGCTCCGCATCGAGCGCGACCGCCGCCGCCAGCGCGTCGCGGTCGTCCGGCGCCCGCTCGAGCCACTCGGCGAGCGTCGCCCGCGCCGCGTCGAGGTCGCCGGATGCCCGCTGCAAATCCGCCAGCCGCCGCGTCGCCACGCGCTCGAGCGACGCGTCGTCGCGCTGGCGCGCCTCGATCCGCGCCTGCTCGAGCGCGGCGCGCAGCGCGTCGCCGGCCCGATCCGGGTCGATCGCGAACGCCTCCTCGAGATCGGCGACGGCGGCGGCCGAGCTGCCCGCGGACAGCTCGACCTCGGCCTGCAACATCAACACGGCCGCCCGCTCCGGCGCGTCCGGCGCGAGCGCGTCGAGCGCGCGGGTCGACGCCGCGATCGCCGCGTCGACCTCGCCGCGGTCGCGCAGCGTGCGGACGAGTTCGGCCAGCACATCCAGATCGCCCGGCGCGACATCGGCCGCGCACCGCAGCGCCTCGATCGCGGCGTCGGTGTCGCCGGCGCCGCGGTACAGTCGCGCCGCGTCCAGCCAGCGCGCAACCGCGTCGGCGCCCCCGCCGGCGCGCCGCGCCTCGTCCGCGAGCAGGTCGGCCAGCGGCCGCGCCATGCCGCGCTCGCGATACCACGCTTCGAGCCGGTCGCGCAGGTCGCTGTCGGGCGCCGCCTTCACGCCGAGCTCGAGCGCGCGCTGCGCGCCCGCTTCGTCCCCGGCCGCCAACCGCGCATCGTACAGGGCCTCGGCGATCGCGGCGGCGTCGGCGCCCTCGGACACGGCGAGCAACCGCTCGAGCCACCCCGCGCGCTCGGCCGGGTCGGCGTCGTCGCCGAGCGCGTCGACCAGCGCGCGCAACAGCGCGGCGTCGTCCGGCGCGACCTCGGCGGCGACGCGGTAGACGGCCACCGCCTCGGCGCGGTCGACCGGCTCGAGCCGCGCGCCGAGCCGCCGCGCCGCCGCGGCGACTGCGGCCGGGTCGCCCGACTGCCGGGCGTCTTCGAACCGCTGGTGCAAAAACGCGATGAGTTCGTCGTGGCTGCCGGTCTGCTCGAGCAGCGCCTCGAGCCGCTCCGCGGCCTCGGCGTTCGCAGGGTCGTCGAGCAGGACGTCCTTGTACAGTTCGATCGCGCTGCGGCGGCCGGCGTCGTCGCCCGCGAGCACCGCGGCGAACTTCATGCGCAGCCGGTTGCGTTCGCCGACGTCGACCAGCGCCGGCAGAAGCTCGCCGGCGAGCGCCTCGAGGCGCGCGTGGTCGCCGAGCGCCGCGTATACGTCGAACAGCGGCTCCCACGCGTCGCGGTCGGACGGCCGGTGTTCGCGCAGCGCGCCGAGCACGCGCGCGGCGACGTCGAGCGCGCCGGCGTCGCGCGCGGCCAGCGCGCACGCGATCGCGTCGTTCCACACCGGGTCGACGCCCACGGCCGCGGCCGTCTCGAGTAGCAGATCGGCGGCGCCGGCGTGGTCGCCGCGGTCCTGTCGCAGGCGGGCGAGCGCCACCGGCGCCCACGTGGTGCCGGCGAGGCCCTCGCCGGACGCGCGCGCCCGGTCGACGACCGCCGCGAGCAGCGCCTCGGCCCGATCGACCGCGCCGAGCGCCGCCGCGTCCTCGGCGGCCGCCCGGATCTCGTCGGGCGTCGCGACGCCGGCCGCCACGCGGCGCTCGACGCTGTCGAGGATCCGCTCCCGGTCGCCGGACCGCCGCGCGACCTTTGCGTACAGATCGAGCGCCGCTGCCGACTCCGGCACGGCGTCGAGCGCCGCGCGCAACATCGCCGCCGCCCGGTCGAACCGCGCGTCAACGCGCAGCGCCTCCTCCAAATGCGCCAGGCCGTCGGCGTGCGTCGTCGGATCGACGAGCCGCAGCTCCGCGAGCTGGTACAGCGCGTCGGCGCGCGCCTCGGGCGGCGCGGCGTCGACCATGCGCAACAGCTCGGACAGCGCCTGCGCCTGCGCCTGCGCGTCGCCGCGGGCGCCGTGGACTCGCGCGAGCGCCGACAGCGCGTCGGCGCGCCTCGCGCCGGTCCTCTCCATCCGTTCGTACGCGTCGACCGCCGCGTCGAGATCGCCGACGTCGTGCTCGTATGCCTCGCCGAGCTTCCACCACAACACCGCCGCACGCTCGGCGTCCTCGCGGCGCCGCGCGCGGCCGGCGAGTTCACGCACGACGTCGACGTAGCGCCCGGTCGCCCCCTCGGCGCGCGCGGCCGCGCGCGCCGCGTCGTGCAGGTCCTCGCGGCCGGGCGCGTGTTCGAGCGCACGCAACAGCGCGTCGAGCCCCTCGTCGCCGCGGCCGAGCTTGTCGAGTGCCTCGGCCAGATACGCGAGCGTCTGCGCACGCGCCGCGTCGTCGGTGACCAACCCGAGCCGCTCCTGCAGGATCTCGAGCAGCGTGTCGTAGTCGCCTTGCCGGACGAGCGCGCGCCGCGCGCGGCGGACCTCGACGTCAGATTCGATGGCGGTTTCGACCGCCGACTCGCGCAGCTCCGCGGCGCGCTCCTCGTCTCCCGACTCGCGCGCCAGGTGATGCAGAGCGATCAACACCTCGCTCGGTCCGATCGCGTCGACGTCGTCGCGTGCGCTGCGCCGCGCGACGAGCAACAGCGACCGGTACGCGCGCTCGGCCTCGGACACGCGCCCGTGCTCGCGCGCCAGCTCAGCGAGCGCGACGAGCACGTCGGCGTTGTCCCGGTCCATTTTCGCCGCGGCCTGCAGCTCGGCGATCGCCGCGTCGATGTCGCCGGCGTCGCGCGCCACGAGCGCGAGCTGATGGTGAACCGCGGCGCGCTCCGGCGACCGGCGGCGACCGAACTCCTCGAGCAATGCGGCCAGTTCGGCGCGGGCCTCGTCGAGGCGGCCCGCCAAGCGCAACCCCTCGGCCAGTTGCGTCCGCAACACCGGGTCACCCGGCGACACGGCGAGCGCCTTGCGCAGCGCCGTGACGGCCAGCGCCGGCTCGCCGAGCACGTCGCGGTACAGCGAGGTGGCCTCGCGAGCCGCCGCGAGCTTGGCGTCCGCGTCGGCGAGCGCATCCAACGAATCGGTCAGCAGACGCGCGAGCGGCTCGTGCGCGCCGGCGTCGCGGTACAACGACGCCAACAGCTCGCGCAGCGCCGGATCCGCGACCCGCGCATCGCCGGCGGCTTCGAGCCGCGCGATCGCGCCCTCGCGGTCGCCGGCCGCGAGCAGCGCGCGCGCCAGCCGAAGCGTGACCGGCCCTCGCTCGCCGCCGGCGCGATCGAGCCACTGCTCGAGCCACGGGACCGCCTGCGCGTGCTCCCCCCGCGCGACGTGCAACCGCGCGAGGCCGTCGAGCGCCTCGGCCGCGGTCGGCGCCAGCCGCACGGCATCGCGGTACAGCGCGATGGCGCGATCGGCGTCGCCGAGGTCGCGCTCGCACACGCGCGCGGCCCGCAGCAGGAGAGCCGCGGCGTACGCGACGTCGCCGCCGGCCGCCTCGATCTGCGCAGCCTGGTCGGCGAGCAGGTCGACCATCTCGGCGAGGCGGCCCCGCTCGGCCAGCAAGTCGCACAGCGCGTCGATCGACTCCCGGTGCCCCGGCAGCTCGCGCAAGTTGTCGCGCAGCGCGTCCAACCGCGCCGCTCGCCGCTCGAGTTCGCCGGCGAGCCGGCACAGGTCGAGGCGCAGCGCAACGCGGCGCTCCGGCTCGGCCGCTCGGCCGAGTTGCGCGCGGCGCACCGACAACAGCTCGCCGACCTCGTCAAGTTGCTCGTACAACGAAGCGAGCCGGTCGAGCACGGCGTCGTCGTCCGGCGCGTCTTGCAGCGCCGCGCGATACAGCGCCGCCGCACGCCGCGGCGCGCCGACTTCCTCGGCGATCGCGGCAGCGCGCAGGCGGAATGCACGGCGGCGCTCCGCGTCCACCGGCCACTGCGCCGCCTCGTCGAGCAGCGCGAGCGCCCGCTCGGCGTCGCCGGCGGCAAGCGCGAGGTCGACGAGCCGGGTGGCCGCGTCGATCGACGCGGCGGCGGCGGTCGCGGCGCGCGACGGATCGTCGGTGGTCCGCCACGCGCGCACTGCCCGCGCCATCAGCGCCTCGAGCACCACTCGCTCGCGCGCCGGATCGCCGAGCACGTCGCGCGCCACCGCCGCGGCATCCGACAGGGCGTCGAGGTCGTCGACCACGACCTCGGCGAGTTCGCGCAGCGCGTCGTACAGCGCGGCGCCCGGCTCGGCGCGCAACAGCTCGACGAGTTGCACCAGCGCCGGCACCTGCCCCGGCACCCGCGCCAACGCGCGCCGCAGCGCCGCGATCGCGGCGTCGCGGTCGCCGAGCCGATCGCGGAACCACGACGCGAGCACCAGCTCGACGCGCGACGCGTCGCGGGCCGCCAGGTCGGAACGCGCGCCGATCGCGTCGGCCAGCGCGCTCGCCGCGGCGGCCAGCGCATCGCCCGCCGCCGCCGCCAGGCGCGCCACCCGGTCGCCATCGCCGAAGCCCTCGCGCGCGATCGCGTCGACCACGGCGCCCGCCGCCGCCGTCCAGTCGCCGGCCGCGGCCGCCGCGCGCGCCAGCGCGTCGAGCAGGTCGACGTCCGGCTGCCGCGCAGCCGCCGCGGCGGCATACGCGGCCTGCGCCGCCGCCGGATCGCCGCGCCGCTCGTGCGCGCGCCCCTCGGCCTCGCGCAGCCGCGCCGCGACCTCCGCGTCGGGCGCCGCCTCGGCGGCCGCCGCGAGGGCAGCCGCCAGCTCGTCGGTGGCGCCTCGCGCGTCGGCGACACGCTCCAACTCCGCCGCCAGCGATCGATCCGCCGGCGCGGCGCGCAGCGCTGCGGCCAGCGCCGCTTGCGCCGCCGCGAGGTCGTTCGCCCGCCGCTCGTACAGCTCCGCCGCCTCCCGCCAGATCGCGACGCGTTCGGCGTCGGTCGCCGCGGCGGCCACCCGCGCGTCGACGAGCTCCAGCGCCTGCTCCCACTGCCCGGTGCGCGCCGCCGCACGCGATAGCGCGTCGAGCGCGAGTCGGCGCGCGTCGCCGTCAGATCCCGCGAGAGCTCGCAGCCCCTCGCGCGCACGGACGTCGTGCGGATCGACGTCGACAGCGCGCGCGTAGGCCGCGGCCGCACGAATCGGGTCGTCGAGGTTATGGAGGCACACGTCCCCGAGGCGGCCGAGCCAGTCGGTCGCGCGCGCAAGTTCGCGCGCCGACGCGCGATCGAGCAACGCGGCCAGCGCGTCCCACTTTTGTTGCCTGCGCAACAGAGCGGCGAGCGCTTCCACGGTCGCGGGAGACTCGCCGAACCGCGCGTGCACCTCCTCGTACAGGGCGATCGCGCCGTCCGGATCGTCGAGGCGCTCGGCGAGCACCTCCGCGGCGCGCACGAGGTCGGCGCGCTTGCCGTGGTCCGGTTGCGGTCCCTCGGCGCGCCGCCGCAGCGCGTCGACCAACAGACGCCAGCTGCCGCGGTCTTCGTGCAGGGCTACGAGCGCGTCCATCGCCTCGCGGTCGGCCGGATCGTCCGCCAACCGCCGCTGCCACATCGTCACCGCCAGATCGCGCTCGCCGATCCCGTCGGCCACGCGCGCCAACTCGGCGAGCACCCGGCGGCGTTCCGCGTCCCGCCGCTCGACCTGCGCGAGCCGTTCGAGCACCGGCAGCCGGTCGGCGTTCCTGCCGGCCGCAGCGAGCAGCTCGTCGAGTTCGCGACACGCGGCGGCGACGTCTCCCGGCTCCGCGTCGAGCGAGTACGCGGCGCGCAGCGCGGCGATCGCGCCATCGCGGTCGCCGAGATCGTCGCGCCGGACGCGCGCGGCCTCGCGCAACAGGTGCAGCGCGCGCGCCGGCGCCGCCGCGCTCGCCGCCGTCACCAGCGCGTTCGCGTAGCGGTCGAGCGCGCCGGTCTGCCGCGCCAGGTGGCGCAGTTCCTCCTCGGCCGACGCATCGTCCGGCGCGTGTTCGAGCAACGCCGCATAGTGATCGAGCGACGCGGCCCCCTCGCCGATGTCCGCCAACAGACGGCCGAGTTCCGCGCGCAGGCCGGCGCGCCGAGTCGGCGCGAACCGTTCCAGCGCTGCCTCGAGCACCGCCACGAAGTCGCGCTCGCGACCGGCGGCCTCGTAGCGGCCGCGCAACAGCCGCAGCGCCGCTTCGCGCACGTCGTCCGTCGCCGCCTCGCCGGTCGCGATCGCCTCGAGCAGCCGGCACGCCTCGGTGTCGTCGTCCGCTTCCGGCAGCAGCGCCTCGATCGCGGCGAGCGCCTCGTCCGGCCGGCCGAGCCGCTCGAGCCAACACGCCGCGATCCGCTCGCGCGTGCGCAGCGCCTCGTCGCCCGACAGCAGGTCGAGGCGCTCGGTCCACAGGTCGATCAGATCTCGCCAGCGCTCTTGCCGGTCGAGCAACCGCTCGAGCGCCAGCGCGACCGGCTTGTTGCGCGGCCGCAGGCGGCGCAGTTCCGTCAGGTAGGTGATCGCGCGGTCGTAGTCTGCGGCGAAGTCCTTGGCGACGTTGGCCGCCTCCTCCAACAGCGCCGCACGCCGCGACTTCGGGAGATCGGTCGCGAGCGCGCGGTCGTAGTGCGCGAGCAAATCGGACCACGCTTCGGCTGCCGTGAGCGCGACCGACAGCCGCCGCAACGCCCAGTCCGCCGAGGGAGCGACGGCGAGCACGCGCTCGAGGACCCGGCGCAGTTCGGGCGTCGCATCGCCGAACCATTGATCGTGAAAGTCGACCGCGCGGCGCGCGACGGCGACGATCGCGTCGGGGCCCAGGTCGCCGGCGACGGCGGCGGCGTACGCGCGCATCGCGGCCTCGGGCTCGTCCGCATCGGCCGCGGCCTGCTCCAGCCGCTCCCAGGCCGCGGTCGACTCCGGTTCGGCGACGGCCGCGTCGGCGGCGGCCTCGACCGGCGGAGTGGTAGCGCTCGAACCTCCGTCATTGCGCGGGCTCACGATGGCGATCCCCCTCGTTGTGGTGTTCCCGGACCGAGAGGGTATCAAGTTCGCGAGGTTCCGTGGTCCCCCGGCGCCACCGAACGCGCCCCGTCGCGCCGCCCGCCCGCGCCGCACGCCCGGCTTTTCGCGCGATGGCCGCCGGCGCGCCGAGCCGCGCGCCGCCGCCGAAGTGCGCGCGCGGCGGCGGCCCGTCGCCGCGCGCCGGCGCCGAAGTGCGTACGCGGCGTCACGCAGGCTGCAAGGGTGCGTAGCCCGGTGCGCGGTCGAGCGCGAACGTTACGCACCTCCGCGGCGCGCTCCCGCCGGGTGAACCCCCTACACCTGCTCTGATTTCGGGACCTTGTCCCGTGGCACGGCGCGTGCTACGGGCTATGGCGCCATGATGAATCCACAGCTGAAGCAGGGCGACGGACGCGCGGGCCGGGACGCGGACCGCGCGCGGGGCGTGCGAATCCTGGCCAAGTCCATGTTCAAAGAGCTCACCGCCCAGGGATACGACTCACGCCAGATCGTCGCACTTGCCGCGGAGCTGATCAGCGAGGTGACGGCCGACCTGTCGTCGCGCCCGCAATAGCGCCTTCACCTTCTTCGCCGACCGGGGTCGCCCTGCCGCGACCCCGGTTTTTTTTTGCGCCCGGATGGTCTAACGTCGGCGCCCTCTCACGCACATCGAATTCTCTCAGGAGGCACACGCCATGGCGAAGGTTCGCGTCGGTATCAATGGTTTCGGTCGCATCGGTCGGGGGTTCGTCCGCGCGCTCGCGCGCGATCCCAAGTTCGACCTCGTGTTGATCAACGACCTCACGGACGCGGCGACCCTCGCCCACCTCCTGACGTACGACTCGGTGCACGGCCGGTTTCCCGGCACCGTCGAGGTCAGCGACGGCGCGCTCGTGATCAACGGGGACCGCGTCGTCGTGTCGGCCGAGCGCGATCCGGGCCAAATTCCGTGGAAGGACTACGGGGCGGACCTCGTCATCGAATCGACCGGCCGCTTCGTCGACCGGGACAACGCGGCCAAGCACCTGGCCGGTGGCGCCAAGAAGGTGCTGATCAGCGCGCCCGCAAAACAGCCCGACGTCACGATCGCGATGGGCATCAACACGGCCGCCTACGATCCCGCCAAGCACCACATCATCAGCAACGCGTCCTGCACGACCAACTGCCTGGCTCCGACGGCGAAGGTGCTCCACGACACGTTCGGCATCGTGAGCGGCCTGATGACGACGATCCACGCCTACACGAACGACCAGCGCATCCTCGATCTGCCGCACAAGGATCTGCGTCGCGCGCGCGCGGCCGGGGTCTCGATGATCCCGACCACGACCGGGGCGGCGCGCGCGCTCAAAGAGGTGCTGCCGGAACTGGAGGGCAAGCTCGACGGCATGGCGATCCGCGTGCCGACGCCGAACGTGTCCGTCGTCGACCTCACGGTCCGCGTCGCCAAGCCGGCCACCGTCGAAGCCGTCAACGACGCGTACCGCAAGGCGGCCGCCGGCCCGCTCGCGGGCATCCTCGCCGTGTCGGACGAGCCGCTGGTGTCGATCGACTACAACGGCAACACCCACTCGGCGACGATCGACGCCGCCGTCACCAACGTGATCGGCGATCAGGTCAAGGTGCTCGCCTGGTACGACAACGAGTCGGGCTATTCGCAGCGCCTGTTCGACCTGGCCGCGTTCGTGGCCGACAAGCTCTGAGCGCGCCATGTACTCGCGCATTCGGGGCATCGACGCGCTCGCGATCGAGGGCAAGCGCGTCTTCATCCGCGTCGACTTCAACGTGCCGCTCACGGACGACCGAAAGGTCGCCGACGACGCGCGCATCCGGGCGGCGCTGCCGACGTTGCAGCACGCGATCGACCGCGGCGCGCGCATCGTGATTGGCTCGCATCTCGGCCGCCCCAAGGGCCAGGTGCGCCCGGAACTGTCGCTGGAACCGGTGGCCGCTCGGCTCGCCGAGCTGCTCGACCGCGAGGTCGCGCTGGCCGACGAGCCCGTGGGCGACGGCGCCCGCAAGGTCGTGGCCGACCTGCGCGAGGGGCACATCGCGATGCTCGAGAACCTGCGGTTCCACCCCGGGGAGGAGGCCAACGACGATCAGTTTGCCCGCGCGCTGGCGTCGTACGCCGACGTGTACGTCAACGACGCGTTCGGCACGGCGCACCGCGCGCACGCGTCGACGGTCGGTATGGTCGCGCACGTCGCGGAAAAGGGCGCCGGGTTCGTCATGAAAAAGGAGATCGACGTGTTGTCGCGCCTCCTCGGCGAGGTCGACCGGCCGTATACGGCCGTCATCGGCGGCGCGAAGGTCTCCGACAAGGTCCAGGTGCTCGACTCGTTGCTCGACCGCGTCGACGCACTGCTGATCGGCGGAGCGATGGCCAACACGTTCCTCGCGGCGCAGGGCCGCGACGTCGGCCGCAGCAAGGTCGAACGCGACAAGCTGCTCGTCGCGCGCTCTCTGTTGCGCAAGGCCGCCGAGAACCAGGTGAAGGTCCATCTTCCAATCGACGTCGTGGTGGCCGACTCGGTCGACGCGCCCGAGGGCCAGCCGGTGCCGATCGACGCGATCCCAGCCGACAAGATGGCGCTCGATATCGGGCCGGACACGGCGCGCGGGTTCGCCGACGAGATCGCGCGCAGCCGTACGCTGTTCTGGAACGGGCCGATGGGTGTGTTCGAAAAGCCGGCGTTCGCCGAGGGAACGTTCGCCGTCGCGCGCGCGTTCGCGGACAACCGGCTGGCGCTCACCGTCGTCGGCGGCGGAGACAGCGCGGCGGCCGTCGCGGCCGCCGGTCTCGCCGACCGCATGACCCACGTGTCGACCGGCGGCGGCGCCTCGCTCGAGTTCATCCAAGGCATCCCGCTGCCCGGCATCGCCGCGCTCGCCGGCGACTAGCTGACCGTCGCGTCTAGGCGCGCCAGCGAGGTTGCGAGATCCGAGGCGAGGCTCGGCGCACGCCCGCAGCGCACGAGGGCGCGCATACAGATACGTAACCGGAGGGCGCGAGGGCGTACGCCGAAGATCGCCCGCCGATCGCGACCGCAGCCAGCGGCTATGCGCAACAGCCTCCCAGGGGCGCCGCGGGCGGCGGCCGCGCGCGTCCGCACCGGGCCGCGCTCGCCGGATGCGTGCGGTCGCCCCCTGGCCGCGATCGCACCAAGTTTATGTATCATTCCGCCCATGGTCCGCGGCGCGCAGCGGGTCCTGGTCATCGAGCCAGACCGATCGGCCCGCGCCGCGTTCGACCGCGCTCTCGATCGCCTCGGGATCGCGCACCGCGTCGCCCCCGATGCCGAAGCCGGCTGGGCGGCGTTCGCGGCCGACCGCCCCACGGTCGTGCTGTGCGCGCTGCACACCGAACGCGAAGGCGGGGACTGGTTCGTCCGCCGGCTGCAGACCGAATACATGGGGCCGATGCCGCAGGTGTTCCTCATCTGTGGCACGGACGACATCACACGGGAGTTGCAACCGCTCGAGATCGACGGCGTACTCGTACCGCCGATCTCGTCGGCGGCCCTCGCGGCGATCGCCGGCGCGGTGGTCGACATCGGCGATACCGCCGCGCGGCAGGCCGCCCGGCTGCGCGAGCTGTATGAACTCACGACGCTCGGCGGCGACACGCTGCCGGCGCTCGATACGCTGGTCGCGCGCACGGCGCTGACGTTTCGCGCGTCCGATTGCGTGCTGTGGGGGCCGGCGCACGAGCCTCACTGGCCGCGCACGGCGCGCCGAGTCGACAGCCCAGAACGCGAGGCGCTGCTGCTGTGGCGCTGCGACCTGGCGCTGAACGCGGGGACGACCGTGTTGTTTTCCGACGGCGCGGATACGGGAGAGCCGATCGTCGACGCACCGCCGGAGAGCTACCTGGCTGCGCCGATCGAACTGCCCGGTGGCGAAGAGCTGGGCGCCCTGTGCCTCGTCGACACCGGGCCGCGTCGCTTCTCCGCCGACGAACGCGACGCGCTCCGCGTCCTGGCGCGGCGGCTGTCGATCGAGCTGGCGTGGACGTCGGCGCACAACCGCCTCGTCGAGGAGCATGAAAAACTGCGCGAGTCGTCGCTCCTCGACCCACTGCTCGGCGTGTGGACGCGCAGCGCGTTGGAAAGCGCCCTCCACAGCGAGATCGCCGGTGCACAGCGGCGCGGCGAGACGCTGTCCGTCGCCGTGCTCGACCTCGACCAGCTTCGCCAGATCAACGACCGGTACGGCCACGTCGCTGGCGATGCCGCGCTTGCGCACTTCGCCGAGGTCGCGCGCGCGCGGTTGCGCACGCAGGACATCATCGGCCGGTTCGGCGGCGACGAGATCGCCGTGTTGCTGACCCAGACGTCACTCGACGAAGCCCAAGCGTTGATCGAAGACGTCGCCGCCGCCGTCCGCGACACCCCGCTGGTCCACCACGGGCTGCAGATCGGCATCGGTTGTGCCGCCGGTCTTACGAGCGTGCAGCCCGACGAAACGACCGGCGAACCGGCGTTCGGCCGCGCGGTCGCGGCGCTGCGCCGGGCGCGGCGCATGCGCGTACCGGTCGCGATCATCGATCCGACCGGCCAATCCCGCGACGAACTTCGCGCCGTCGACGCCGAACTCGACGACATCGGCGTGCTGCCCGCCGGATCCACTCTCGGCGGCATGTACCGCGTACTGCACGAAATCTCCCGTGGAGCGATGGGGGTCGTCTACCGCGGCGAGGATCTCGGCCTCGCGCGCCCGGTCGCGATCAAGGTGTTGCGAGCGGACCTCGCCCAGGATGACGAGCTGGTCGCGAAGTTTCGCGACGAGGCAGCGATGCTCGCCTCGCTGCACCATCCGAACCTCGTGCAGGTCTACTCGTTCGGCACACACGGCGACGACGTGTTCTTCGTGATGGAACTCGTCGAGGGCGAGCCGACGAGCGAACTGTTACGCGCCGCGCGCGAAACCGGGCACGGACTGCCCCTCGCCGAGACGGCGCGCATCGCGAGCGAGGTCGCGGGCGCCCTGCACGCGATGCACGGCGTGGGTCTCATCCACCGCGACGTCAAGCCGTCCAACATTCTCGTCGATCGAATCCGCGATCGCGCGGTGCTGGTCGACGTCGGCGTCGCAAAACGGCGCGACGATGCGACCGATGCCGCCGGGACTCCCGGGTTCGCCGCCCCGGAGTCGTTCATGGACGTCGAGGAAACCCCTGCAACCGACGTCTACGGACTCGCGTCGACCGTCTACTTGCTGCTCACCGGCATCGCGCCGTTCGGCAGCGGTGAGATCGAGCGAGTGGTGCATCGGCAACTGTACGACGCGCCAACCCCGCCCAGCCAGCTGCGCCCCGACCTCCCGGAAGCGGTCGACACGGTGTTGCTGCGCGCTCTGCATCCCGACCAGCGCAAACGCTACGCCACCGCGGTCGAGTTCGCCGACGCACTGCAACGCGCAGCGGCTCAGGCCGGCGACGCGCACGACGGTCGGTCGAACCGAATCGCGGCGACCGCTCGCGCCCTCGGCGTCGACATCGACGAGGCCACGTCCCGGCTGCGCGCGGCGCCCGGCGCGCCGGGCACCCCGCTCACCGCGCGCCGCGGCGCGGTCGCGGGACCGCGCGCGTCGGGCCAGCACGCCGGCGGCCAGACCCGCGGCGCGCTGTTTCGGGTCGCGTACCGCGTACTGTCGACCCGCCTCGGCGCCGACTGGCTCGCCGCCCTCCGCGATCGTCACGCCGAGTTGCGGCCGGTGCTCGATCCGGCTCTGTCTCCGATGGTGTGGCTTCCGCTCGACCACCTGCGGCGCGTGCTCGCGGCGGCGGCCGACACGGTCCAGGAGCCCGCCGCGTTCGCCGAGGCCATCGGTCGCGCGACCATGACCGCGACGTTCTCCCGGTTCTTCGGCGCGTCCCCGCACGGCGTTCCCACCGCGAAGGTACTGCGAGCCGCCGAAGGGTACTGGTCGCGTTACCACACGTGGGGATCGGTGCGCGCCGAGCAGGTCGCCCCGGGCCAGTGCGTGCTGTCGGTCGCCGACAGCCCGGGGGACCGACTGCTGTGCGCCCTGCTGGCCGGCTCGTTCACGCGGATCGCGGAACTCACGGGCGCCGCCCGCGTGACGACCGACCACGTCGAATGCACCGCGGACGGGCACGCGCGCTGCCGGTTCCGCGTGCGGTGGGACGACGGCGCGCGCCGGTGATGCGCCCGAGCGCGCCCGTCAGATGACCGCTCCGCCGATGGCATGGTACACACCACCGCCATGGCCGCCCGCAAGCCCATCGTTTTCGGAAACTGGAAACTCCACCACACGATCGCCGAGGCACTCGCGCTCGTCACCGAACTCAAGAACCAGCTCGCCGTCGTGCGCGACGTCGAGGTCGGCGTCGCCCCGGTGTTCACCTCGATCCCCGCGGTCGCCAAGCGGCTCGAAGGCACGTCGATCCGCATCGCCGCGCAAGATTGTTTCTGGGAAGACCGAGGCCCGTGGACTGGCGAGGTGTCGGCGCCGCTGCTGCGCGATGCCGGCTGTCACTACGCGATCGTGGGCCACAGCGAGCGGCGACAGCACTTCGGCGACACCGACGTGGGCGTCGGCCGCAAGGCGGCCGCCGCGCTCGCCGGCGGGTTGAACGTCATCCTGTGCGTCGGCGAAACCGAGGCGCAGCGCGACGCGGGCCAGACGTTCGACCGCGTCCAGGCCCAGCTCGAGGCGGGACTCGCCGGCATCGCAGCCGACCAGATGGCGCGTGTCGTCGTCGCATACGAGCCGGTGTGGGCCATCGGCACCGGGCGGACCGCCACCCCCGAGGAGGCGCAGGAAGTCCACGCTCACATTCGGAGCGCGGTCGAACGTCGGTATGGCGCCGATGTCGCCCGGGGCCTCCGCATCCAGTACGGCGGCTCCGTAAAGCCCGAAAATGCCGCGGATCTCATTCGCCAACCGGACATCGACGGGGCGCTGGTCGGCGGCGCCTCCCTCACCGCCGAGCCGTTCGTCGCCATCGTGAAGGCGGCAGCGGCGGCGGCCCGTTGAGCTTGCCCGCACCGGCGCGGTGCGGTAGAAACCGGCGTTTCCATGGACACCCTCGTCACGGTCATCCACGTCCTCGTGTGCCTGTTTCTGATCCTCGTCGTCTTGCTCCAGGCCGGCAAAGGCGGCGGCATGGGTATCGCGTTCGGCGGCGCGGGCGGTAGCACGGTGTTCGGAGGCAGCGGCGCGGGCAACTTCCTCACCAAACTCACCGTGGTGTCGGCGTTCCTGTTCATGCTCACGTCGATCACCCTCGCCTACTTCGCGAGCTCCGGCGGCGACGACCCGCTCAAGCAGCTCAGCGCAAAATCGCGCGCCGCCGCGCTCGAGCGCGCCGAACAGCGAAAGAAGGTGCTCGAGGAGTCGACCGGCGAGGCGTCCGACTCCGCGGGCGGCGAGGCCGCCGACTCCGCGACCGGCGAGGCGTCCGACTCCGCGGGCGGCGAGGCCGCCGACTCCGCGGGCGACGAGGCCGCCGACTCCGCGGGCGGCGAGGCCGCCGACTCCGCGGGCGGCGAGGCCGCCGACTCCGCGGGCGGCGAGGCCGC
>RFGE01000214.1 GCA_003696105.1 Deltaproteobacteria bacterium
CCGCCCCCGACCGCCGCCGCGCGGGCGCCGCTCGCGCCCCGGCCCGGCTCCGCCGTCCGGCCCGCCCGTGCGGCGGCCGCCGCCGCGACGCCATCGCCGGAGCCGCTGGCGGTCCGCGATTCGCGCGCCGCGCCGCCGTCGCCGTGCACCAACAGCCAGCCGATCGCCGCCAGCGCGGCCATGCCCCCGGCGACCAGCGCCGCCCCAGCCGAGTGCCGCGCCCCGCCGCCGCGCGCGACGTCCGCGGCGCGCGGGGCCGCCACCGCGCCGGCGGTCTCGCCGCGTCGATCGCTGGAGCCGCCCGCGGGCCGCTCCGCGCCGTCGTCCGCCGCCGGGTGCCGCGCCCCGCCCTCCGCTGCCGCGCCGCCGCGCGACTCCGACCGGGCCGCCACCGCGCCGGCGGTCGCGACGCCGTCGTCCCCCCCTGTCGGCCAACCGCTGCCGGTGTAGGGCATCCCGGTGTCCGCCGGCGTGTACGTAAACGCCGGCACCTCGGACGTCGCCCGATCGTCGTCGGCGATCGCCGGCACGTCGGCCGTCGGGTCGGCCCGCAGCGGCATGCGCAGAGCGGGCGCGTCCTGCACCCGCGTCGAGTCCTGCGACTCACCGTGGTGAGCCGCGGCGTCGAAGTCGACACCCGCGAGTCGACGCTGCCGGGCCAGTTCGTCCGCGAATGCGTCCTCCATCAGCGCCGCCGCCGCGACCGCGCTCATCGGCGGCCCGAGCGCGCGCAGCGCGCGGTCGACGTCCGCCCCGAACTCGCGCGCCGTCGCCTGGCGGCCGGCCGGGGACCGCGACAGCGCCCGCTCGATCGCCACCGCCAGCTCCGGCGGCAGATCCGGCCGCACGTCCAGCGGACTCGGCACCGGTTCCTCGGTGATCGCGCGGAACGTAAGGTAGTCGGTGTCTCGCTTGAACAGCCGGCGACCCGTGAACGTTTCCCATGCAACCACGCCGAGAGAGAACACGTCGCTGCGCCGGTCGACCGGCTCGCCGCGCAGCTGCTCCGGGGACGAGTACGCATAGGTCCCCTTGACCGCGCCAGTGCGCGTCTTGTCGAGGGCCCCGCGGGCCTTCGCCACGCCAAAGTCGAGGACTTTCGCGATCCCGGTCGACGTGACGAAGATGTTGGCGTGGCACACGTCGCGGTGGACGACACCGACGAGCGCACCGTCCGCGTCGCGCAGCTCGTGGGCGGCGTGCAGCCCCTCGCACACCTGCGTGAGCAGGCGGCCGAGAAAGCGCAGGTCCGCCAGCCGGCGGTCGCGCCGGCGCTCCTGCACGACGCGGCCGAGCGGCACCCCCTCGAGGTACTCCATGGCGATGTAGTAGGTGCCCTCCGCCTGCCCGAGTTCGTAGGTCTGGCAGACGTTCGAGTGGTGGATGCGCGCCGCGATGCGCGCCTCGTCGCGAAACATCGCAACGAACCGCGGATCCTCCATCAAGTGCGGCAACAGGCGTTTGAGCACCACCAACTTGTGGAACCCGCCCGCGACGTCGCGGTGGCGCGCCAGGAACACCTCGCCCATCCCGCCCGTCGCGAGCTTCGCCAGCAGCACGTAGCTGCCAAACGTCCGCGGGTAGTCCGCGGACGGATGGCCGTTGGGGCGGGCCGGCGTCGCCACAATTTGTGATGCTACCACGTCGCCGCACACGCGAGCCCGCACATGGGTCGCAACGATCCCGACATCTGCGGCGAACGCGCACCCGGCGGGCCGGTCGGTCCCGTTGCCGAACGCGCGCCGCGTCGCTATCGTGCCACCATGTCGGCGATACGCCGGTTCGACGGTCGACCTGCGCGCGGCGTCCCCGCATACCGCCGGATCGTGCCGTTTGTGTTGCGCGGCCGCAACGAGTCGGCGGTGTACTTCGAACAGTCCGTCGACCTCCGGGCGACGCTTCCGTGGCTCGACGCCGTCAACCGGACGCTACCGGTGCGCGCGACCCTGTTTCACCTGCTGCTGGCTGCGATCGCGCGCGTGCTCGACGAACGCCCGCGGCTCAATCGGTTCGTGGCCGGCCGGCGGTTGTACGACCGCGACGGCATCTGGTTGTCGTTCGCGGTCAAGAAGCGCATGTCCGACGACGCACCGCTGTCGGTGGTCAAGCACCGCTTCGACCCGACCGAGCCGTTCGCCGACATGGTCGTTCGGCTCACCGACGCGATCGAACGGGCGCGATCGAACCGGCCGTCGCCCGTCGACCGCGAGGTCGCCTGGCTGTTGCGCCTGCCGCGCCCCGTGCTCGACGCCGCGGTCTGGACGCTGCGCGCCCTCGACTACTTCGACGTCGTCCCGCGCGCCCTGTTCGCACACGACCCGATGTAC
Organism: Deltaproteobacteria bacterium; assembly: GCA_003696105.1. Classification (NCBI taxonomy): domain Bacteria; kingdom Pseudomonadati; phylum Myxococcota; class Myxococcia; species Deltaproteobacteria bacterium. The sequence continues at coordinate 2,328 of RFGE01000214.1, forward strand.
GCGAGCGCGTTCGTCGCCAACCTCGGCAGCATCGGACTCGACGCCGCATACCACCACCTGTTCGAGCACGGCACCTGTCCCCTGTTCGTCACGCTCGGCCGGATTCGGCGCGCCCCCGTAGTGACCGATGGAGATCGCATCGAGGTGCGGCCGATCGTGTCGCTCAAGTTCACGTTCGACGAGCGCGTCGAGGACGGCCTGTACTGCGCCCGCGCGATCGAGCGGCTGTGCGGCTATCTCGAAGCGCCGGCCGAGTGGGCGGGCCGCGCCCCCGCCGGAGCCTCCGGCCCCACCGCCGCCTCCGTGCAGCGGACGTAAGCGCGCGTACCACTACGGGCATCGCCTGGCATGGACGTTGCTTTGGTTCGTCCATGCCCGCCGGGCGGCCGGGCGCGGAGGCGACCATGCGATACCTGTACGGAGACGCGACCCCCTTCCCGCTCGAGGAAAACTTCATCGAAACCCTCGTCGCGGCGACCGATGCGTGCGTGTCGCTGCTGCGGCTGGACGCAGCGGCCGAACGCTCGCGCCGGGAAGCGCACCTCGCGCGGATGCAAGCGGGGGTCGAAACCGGCGAAGTCGACGGGCTCGCCGAGGCGGTCGCCGCCGTCTGCGACCGGTACGCCCAGGCCGGCGAGGACAGCGCGGCCGCGGCCCTGGCGCGCCGGCTGCGGCAGACGGCCGCGGCCGGCGCCAAGTCGGCGCGCGCCGCGATCGCGCGCCGCCGTGACGCGCGCATCCGCAAGCTGGGCCTCGACACCACCGCCGACGCCGTCGTCGAGGTTCTCGGCGAGCTGTTGTGCGCCCGCGAGCTGCCCGACACGACCTGGCGCCTGCGGTGGAAGGCGGCCAGCGGGGACGATGCGACGAAGGCCCACCTGCACGCGACCGCCAACCCGATCGACCTCCAGGCGCTGTTCGAGGTCGACGTCCCGGCCGACCACTTGTGGCACGGTCCGGTCCGCGTCGACCAGCTCGCCGGCGACGTCGAGGTGTCGGTGCTCAGCGTGCGCAGCTGGGTGCGCGGCGGCAAACGCCTGCGCCGCGAGCGGCTCGACCGGCAGTGGATCACCGAGGTGGAGGTGTCTCCCGAACGGCGCGCGTTCGTGGTGAGCCGCAAGCCGTCCGGCCCGAGTCGCCGCATCCAGGTCGTGCTCGACGCACCGGACCAGGACGACGCGACGCTGCGCGTGGTCGACGACGGGGCGGGCGGGGTCGGCGACGTCCAGATCGTGTCCGACGCCGATCGCGCCGAGCTCGAACGGCTGTGGGACCGGATCGAGGACACCATCCGCTCGCTGATCGTCCACCGCCGGCGCATCCTTCTCGCCACCCTCGACAAGCGGCCGGTGCGCGAACTCGAACGGCCGCAGCAGGTCGCCGAGGCGATCCTCGAGGCGATCGGCCCGCTGGCGCGCGAAATGCGGCGGCGCAGCCGCGTGCCGGGCGAGATCACGCTCAAGCGCGAACTCGGCGACGGGCGGCGCGAGGAGCTGTTCATCCCGAAACAGGAGCTCGCCGCCAAGTTCGCCGGCCTGTCCGACGAACATCGGCGCATGTTCGACGTGTTCGGCCTCGACGGGACGGCCGAACTGGTCACGACCGAGCGCCCGCGCAACTTTCCGATCCAAAAACGGATCGCGAGAGGGACCGGCGACTTGAGCGACGCGGGCACCAACCCGGCGGCCGACGACCGGGCGAACGCCGCCGCGGGCGCGCCGCCGCTGCGGTTGGTGACCTGACGCGGGCCCGGCGCGATCGGCACTATGGTGCAGCACCGCCCGCGCGGTGGCGGCGGCTGCGCGCGCTATAACCCGGCCGTGGACATCGTCAGTATCGGCGGCGGCCCCGCAGGGCTGTACTTCGCGATTCTCATGAAGCGTCTCGATCCGCGGCACCGCGTGCGCGTGATCGAGCGCAACCGGCCCGACGACACCTTCGGCTTCGGCGTCGTGTTCTCCGACGCGACCCTCGGAACGCTCGCCGCGGAGGACGCGGAGGTGTTCTCCGCGATCGAGCGGCAGTTCTGGCACTGGGACGACATCCACACGTTCGTTCGCGGGCGCAAGCTGGTGTCGACCGGACACGGCTTCGCGGGAATGAGCCGGCAGCGACTGCTGTCGATCCTCCAGGCGCGCGCGCGCGACCTCGGCGTCGACCTCGAGTTCGGCGTCGAGGTGACCGACCTGTCCCCGTACGCCGACGCGGATCTGATCCTCGGCGCCGACGGGGTCAACAGTACCGTGCGCGCGCTGCGCGCCGGCGCGTTCCGCCCGCACATCGACTGGCGGCCGAACCGATTCGTGTGGCTCGGCACGACCTATCCGTTCGACGCGTTCACCTTCTACTTCAAGGAGAACGAACACGGGCTGTGGCGGGTGCACGCCTACCGCTACGAGGAGTCCGCGTCCACCTTCATCGTGGAGTGTACAGCCGACACGTTCGCGCGCACCGGGCTCGCCGTCGACGATGAGGACGCGACGGTCGCCTACGTCGAGCGACTGTTCGCCGACGAACTTGCGGGGCACCGGCTGCTGAAGAACCGGTCGATCTGGCGGCGGTTTCCGACGGTGACGAACGAGCGGTGGTTCGACGGCAACGTCGTCCTCATCGGTGACGCGGTGCACACGGCACACTTTTCGATCGGCTCCGGCACCAAGCTCGCCATGGAGGACGCGATCGAACTGCGCAACGCGCTGCGGGACGAAGCCGACCTGCCGGCCGCGCTCGCGCGCTACGAGCGACTGCGGCGCCCGGCGGCCGAGAGCCTCCAGCGGGCCGCGCAGGTGAGCCTCGAATGGTTCGAAAACACCGAACGCTACATGCGGCTCGAACCGGAGCAGTTCCACGTCAGCCTGCTTACGCGCAGCCTGCGGGTGACGCACGACAACCTGAAAGTCCGCGATCCGGCGCTGGGCGCCGCGCTCGAGCGCTGGTTTGCCGAGCGCGCCGCCGCCCAGACGGGGATGCCGGTGCCGACGGACCCGCCGCCGCCGCCGATGTTCACGCCGTTCAAGCTGCGAGACGTGACGGTCGCCAACCGCGTCGTCGTCTCGCCGATGTGCCAGTACTCCGCGGTCGACGGCACGGTGGGCGACTGGCATCTCGTCCACCTGGGCAGCCGCGCGGTCGGCGGCGCGGGACTCGTCCTCACCGAGATGACCGCGGTGTCGGCCGACGCGCGCATCTCCCCCGGGTGCGCCGGACTGTACGCGCCAGAGCACGTCGCCGCGTGGAGGCGCATCGTCGACTTCGTCCACACGCATTCGCCGGCGAAGATCGGCATCCAGCTCGGCCACGCCGGCCGCAAGGGATCGACCAAGCGGCTGTGGGAGGGTGCGAACGAGCCGCTCGATGCCGGCAACTGGCCGCTGGTGTCGGCGTCGCCCATTCCGTGGGGCCCGCGCAGCCAGGTCCCCCGCCAGATGGACCGCGACGACATGGACCGCGTGCGGGACGACTTCGCGCGCGCCGCGCGGCTCGCCGACGAGGCCGGGTTCGACTGGCTCGAGATCCACTGCGCGCACGGCTACCTGCTCGCGAGCTTTCTGTCGCCCCTGACCAACCGCCGCACCGACGACTACGGCGGTCCGGTCGAGCAGCGCATGCGCTTCCCGCTCGAGGTGGTCGACGCCGTGCGCGCCGCGTGGCCTGCGCGCAAGCCGATGAGCGTGCGGATCTCGGCGACCGATTGGCACCCGGACGGCATTTCGATCGAGGACGTATGCGAGGCGGCGCGCCTGTTGAAAGCCCACGGCTGCGACATCCTGGACGTGTCGGCCGGCCAGACGGTGCCCGACCAGCGGCCCGTCTACGGCCGCCTGTTCCAGACGCCGTTTTCCGACCTCATCCGCCTCGAGGTCGGCATTCCGACCATCACCGTCGGCAACATCAAGTCCTACGAGGACTGCAACAGCGTGCTGATCGCCGGCCGCGCCGACCTCGTGGCGATGGCGCGCGCCCACCTGTGGGATCCGTATTTGAGCCGCCACGCCGCCCGGGCGCTGGGGGTCCCGCCGACATGGCCGCCACAATACGTGTCGATCGAGTCGTTCGACCCGCGGTTCGAGTGACGGACGGGCGCGGCCCCGGTGCCGCGAGGCGCCGTCAGCCCACTACGGCTCCACGCCGCCGAAGAACTCCTCGTCGCACCGGATCGGGAACGCATCGCCCTGGAAGGCGTTGTTCGTGAGCGTGTTGTCCGCCTCCAGCGTGGCGTAGTTGGTGACCACGTCCGACGGCGGCGGGCAGGCGCCGAAGCCCCACACGTGAATCCCGGCGAGGTGGCCGTCGATCGTGTTGCCCTGGATGGTCACGTTCTTCGACCGGCCGTCCGGGTACTGATTGTCGCTGTCCGACACAATGATGCCGACGCCGCCGTAGTTGTCCTTGAACGTGTTGTTGCGTGCGGTCACGCCGACCGCACCGTCGATCCACAAGCCGGCGTCCCAGTAGTTGTTCAATGCCAGCAGGAAGTTGTGCTCGCCGAGGTTGTCCTCGACGGTCGCGTCGTCTCCATCTTCGATCAGCATCGCGCCGCCGCGCGTCCGCCGGATCGTGTTGTTGGCGACGCGCCCGGAGATCGCAAACGTATTGATGCCAGTCCCGAGCACCTCGCCGCACAACACCCTGGCGAGCAATGGACCGTTGTCCTCGAACACGCTGTTGGTCACCGCGACGTTCTTCGTTCCGACGAGGTTGAGCCCGAACCCCTCGCCTTCCGAATCGAGGTTCACGCTGCAGCGTCCGTTGTTGCGCGACACCACGTTGTCGATCGTGACGCCGGCGCCGTTGAGGGTCTGAATTCCGGCGTCGATGCAGTGCTGCACCGTGAGGTTCTCGATGCGAATGTTGAACGACTCACCGAGCGTGATCGCTGCGCTGCGCCAGTGTTCGCAATCGAGCACGACATCGCTCGGCGCGTCACCCTCGCCGCGAATCACGATCGTCTCGCTGTTGGCGTCGCCCAAGGCGGCCACCGCGGCGGCGCCCAGATACGTGCCGGGTTCGATGTGGATCGTCTGCCCCGGGGCGACGCGGCACAGCGCCTCGCGCAGCGTCGCGAGCGCCTGGTTGCGATTCGCCCCCGACGCGGCGTCCGACCCGTCCGGGGCCACCCACACGTCCTTGCCCGCCACGGCCGGACCGCTCTGTCCGAGGCACGACGTCGCGCCCGCGATCACCTGGCCGAGGTTGTCGTCCTCCTGCGGCGCCTCGGGCAGGTTCCCGCACAGCCAGTCCGCGTCGTCGTCCACGATGCCGAGTTCGGCCGGCAGCGCTGCCGGCTCCGTCGAGCCGCACCCGCCGCCGCCGCCGTCGGTCCCGCCGGGGCCCGCGTCCGCCGTCACGTCGTCATCGTCGTCGTCGCCGTCGTCTCCCGAACAGCCCGCAGCGACCAGCATCGCCGCCAGCGCCGGCGCCGACCAACGCGCGCGCGGCGCCCGCAGACATCTCAGCGTAGTCAAAGCCATCGCACTCCTCCGGTTTGCGGTGTCCAACAGCCCCCGCGCCGTGCGCGGAGCCCCCGGCGTTCATGGTACACGACGAGCGCCGCGCGCGACCACCCCGCGCGGCGGCGCTCGCGCCTACTCGTCGCGATCGCCTGTCCGTACGCCGAGTTCCTCGAGCGCCTCGAGCACCTCGGTGACGACCATCGTCGCGAGGGCATCGAGCGTCTCGCGCCCCTCGGCGGCGGACGCCGCGGCCGGCGCGCCGGCGTACGCGCGGTCCAGCCCCATGTCGACGAAATCGGTGACCCCGGCCCGGAGCTGCTCGGACAGGCTCACGCGCACCTCTGGCAGCTCGCTGCGGATTGCGTCGTCGACGCCGTCGGGCTCGAGCGCGAGCACGAGCGACGTCTCGTAGCGGCCCGCGTGACACGCACCGGACCTGAACTCGTCGGTGAGCGTCCGCGCCCACCGCCGCGACAACGGGCACGCGACCGACACGCGCCCCGGCGGCCGCCCGGCCGCCGCCGCGCGGACCGCGCCGTCGTGCGCCGGCTCGAGGTGATTGTTGACGAGGCACACGTGAGTGACCCGCTGGGCCAGCAACGCATCGATGACCGCGCGCAGATACGCGGTGAGTGCGCGCGCCGGGATCGACACGGCCCCGGCGAACCGTCCGGCGCACTCGGTGACGCCGTAGGGCACGGCGGGCGCCACGAGCGGCTCGATCCCCTCGGCCAACAGCCGGTCCGCGGCGACCTGCGCCACCCCCTTGGAAATGATCGTGTCGGTCAGCAGGGTGAGGTGCGGGCCGTGCGGCTCGACGGAGCCGACCGGAACCAGCGCGACCACCGGCCGGCCGCTGTCGACCAGCTCGCCGAACGTGTCGGTCGTGAGCCAGGTGAGGCTGTAGTCGCGGGTCATCATACCCGCACCTCGCCGCCCGCCTGCGCGATCAGCCGCTTGCGATCCACCTTGCCGCGATCGTTTTTCGGCAGATCGTCCACGAACTCGACGTAGCGCGGATACTTGTGCTTGGACAGGCGCGTCTGCACGTGGCGCTGCAGTTCCTCGGCCAGCGCATCGCCGGGCGCCACGCCATCGCGGAGGACCACGTACGCCTTGGGCTTGACCAGGCCGTCGACGCGGACCGGGATCACCGCGCACAGCGCGACAGCCGGGTGCTGCAGCAGGCACTCTTCGACCTCGAGCGGCGCGACCCAGATGCCGCCGACCTTGAACAGGTCGTCGGCGCGACCCGCGAACCACAGGTACCCGTCGGCGTCCCTGCGAAACAGATCGCCGGTGCGGCACCAGTGCCCGTGGAACGTGCGCCAGCTCGCGTCGCGGTCCTGAAAGTAACCGAGCGCGACGCTGTCGCCCCGGACCCACATCACGCCGGTCTCGCCGACCGGCACCGGATCGGCCCCGGGGCCGTCGGCGTCGCGCGGCAGGATGCGGATCTCGTAGCCGTCGACCGCGCGGCCGACAGAGCCGGGGACGACGTCACCCGGGCGGTTCGTACAGTAGATGTGGAACATCTCGGCCGAGCCGATGCCGTCGTAGACGTCGACACCCCAGCGCTCGGTCACGCGCGCCAGCAACGACGGGGGCAGCGCCTCGCCGGCCGACAGGTGAAACCGCACCGACGACATGTCCAGGTCGCCGGCGTAGTCGAGCAACTTGCCGAGCATCGTCGGGACGTTGGTGACGATCGTCGGCCGATAGCGCGCGATCGCCGCCGCGAGCGACTCGGGCGTCGGCCGTTCGGAGAACAGAGCGGTGGTGGCGCCCACGGCGAACGGAAACATCAAGTTGGTGCCCGTGGCATAGCCGAAAAACAGGCGAGGAACACTCACGGTGACGTCGTCGCGCCGGTAGCCAATCGTGCGCTTGGCGTAGACCTCGGTGTTGAACGCGAAGTCCCGGTGCGTGTGCATCGCCGCCTTGGGCCGGCCGGTGGACCCGGAGGTGAACAGCCACATCGCGAGGTCGTCGCGCCGCGTCGGCGGCAGCCCCGGGTCGGGCAGGTCGCGACCGCGCACCACCGCCTCCGCCAGCGGCTTCACCTCGAACGGCGCGGCGGCCAGCGACTCCGGGACGGCGACGGGCGCCTCCGGGTCGCCGCCGGTCGGCGTGTCGGGCACCAGCCACACCGCCCGCACGTAGGGGCTGGCGTGCAGCGCGGGCGCGAGCGCCGCCGCCACGGCCGGCGTCGTCACGAGTGCGGCGCACCGGCTGTAGTCGACCACGTAGGCGAGATCGTCGGGCGGCGCCGCCGGGTTGCCCATGGCGACGACCGCGCCGTGCGCGAGCGCCCCGAACAACGCCCACGCAAACGGCGGCGTATCGGGCAGCACGATGTAGACGCGCTGCTCGCGCACCACCGACGCGTGCGCCAGGGCGCGAGCGACCGCTCGCGCGCGCTCGGCGACGTCGGCGTACGTCCACCCGCGGTCGCCGTAGCGGATGGCGACCTTGTCGCCGAGGCCCTCGCTCAGGCGGTCGAACAGATAGTAGTCGGCGAGGTTGAAAGAATCGGGAAACGTCACCGCCATCGGTCACCCCTCCGCAAACGACTTGCCGATGATCAACCGCTGGATCTCGCTGGTGCCCTCGTAGATGCGCAGCGGACGGATCGCGCGGTACAGCGCCTCGACCACCTCGCCGGCGACGACCCCGCGCCCGCCGAAGATCTGCACGGCGCGGTCGATCACGCGCTGCGCCGCCTCGGTGGCGAACAGCTTGGCCATCGCCGCCTCGACGGTCACGCGCTCGCGGCCGGCGTCCTTTTCGTAGGCCGCGCGCAGCACGAGCAACCGCGCCGCGTCGATCTCCGTCGCCATGTCGGCGACCATCGCCTGGACGAGTTGGTGCCGCAACAGCGGTTTGCCGAACTGCTTGCGGCGGCGGGCGTGCGCCACCGCCTCGTCGAACGCGCGCCGCGCCATGCCGACCGCCGCGGCGCCGACCGTGACGCGAAAGGTGTCGAGCGTCTGCATCGCAAGCGCGAAGCCGCCGCCGACCTCGCCGAGCAGCGCGTCCGCCCCGACCCGGCAGCCGCGAAACGTCAGTTCGCCGATCGGGTGATCGTCACCGACGCGCAGCGGCGCCTCGTTCACCCCGTCGGCGCGCGCGTCGACGACGAACGCGGTGATGCGGCTGTGCGGCGCACCGTCGCCGGGCGTCTTGGCGAACACGACGTACTGATCGGCGATCCCGACGTTCGAGATCAGTGTCTTTGCGCCCGCGAGCGTCCACCCCCCGTCATCCGTCGGCGTCGCGGTAGTGCGCAGCGACGCGACATCGCTGCCGGCGTCCGGCTCGGTGAGGGCGAACCCGGCGATCCGGTCGCCGGCGCGCAGCCCAGGCAGCCACGCGCGCCGCTGGTCCGGCGTCCCCGCCAGCGCGATCGGGTACGACCCCAGCCCGTGCACCGCGAAGATCGCGTCCGCCAATGGGGACACGTAGGCGAGGCGCTCGCGGATCGCGCACACGCTGCGCACGTCCACCCCGCCCGCGTCCGGCACGAGATACGCATACAGTCCGTGCGCGCGGCCGAGCGCCTCCGCGACGTCGCGCGGTGCGCCGCCGAGCCCGTCGATCGCCGCCAATCGGGCGACGAGTTCATCGTGTCGCGGTTCGAAAAATGGCCGCATGCCCGGATCAGTCCTCGCAGATGTCGGCGCCGGCAAACCTCGGCGGCCGCTTGGCGCAGATCGCGTCGAACGCCGCGCGGAAGTCCGGGTGCGCCATGCAGATGGCCTGCGCCTGCGCCTCGGCCTCGATCGCCGCGTCGAGCGACATCGCGTACTCGCTCTCGAGCATCTGCTTGGTCATCGCGTGCGCGAACGCCGGCCCGCGCGCGAGCGTGCGCGCCCACTGGCGCGCGAGGTCGACCGCCGCCGCCGCGTCGTCCACGACGCGGTTGACGAGCCCGATCTGCAGCGCGCGTTCCGCGTCGATGATCTCGCCGAAGAACAACAGCTCGGCCGCGTGCGCCAGCCCGACGATCCGCGGCAGCAAGTAGGCCGCGCCCATGTCCGCGCCGCACAGGCCGACCGCCGGGAACACGTAGCCGAAGCGCGCGGTGCGCGCGGCGATGCGCAGGTCGCACGCCGCTGCGATCACCGCGCCCGCGCCGACCGCGACGCCGTTGACCGCCGCGATGACCGGCCGGCGGAGTTTGCGGATGTTCGCGATCAGCCGGCCGGTGGCGCGCGTGAATGCGAGCAGGCCGTCCATGTCGCGCGAAAACAGCTCGGCGATGATGTCGTTGCGATCGCCCCCCGAGCAGAACCCCCGCCCGGCGCCGGTGAGAATCACCGCCCGCGCCTCCGGGATCTCGAGCGCGGCGAACGTGTCGGCCAGCTCCTCGTAGATCTCGAACGTGAGCGAGTTGAGCCGCTCGGGCCGGTTGAGCGTGATGGTTGCCACCCCGCGGTCGAACGCGAGGTCGAAGTGCTCGGCGGTCGGCAGGCTCATTCTCGGTTCTCCGCCAGCATCGCGATCGCCTGGATCTCCACCATGCCGCCCGGTTCCACCAATCCGGCGACCTGGACGAGCGTCATCGCCGGATAGTGGCGGCCGAATCGATCGCGCCACACGCCGGCGAGTTCACCGAGCGATCGTCGATACGCATCGAGGTCGGTCACGTAGATCGTCATCGACACGATTTCGGTCGGGCCGCCGCCCGCCGCGCGAACGACGGCGATCACGTTGTCGAGCGCCTGCGCGAACTGCGCGACGAACCCGTCGGCCATCCGGCCGTCGGTGTCCCACCCGACCTGCCCGGCCACGTACAGCGTTCGACCGCGCGCGACGATCCCGTTCGCGTACCCCTTCGGCGCCGGCCAGCCTTCCGGTTGAATGACCTGTTGCTTCATTTCAAGAGCCCTCCGCCGTCGACGACGATCGTCTGGCCGTGGATGCCGCGCGCGTCGTCGTCGCACAGCACGGCCACCGCGAATGCCACTTCGTGCGGCGCCACCAGCCGCCGCTGCGCGCTGGCGCGTTCCAGTTCCGCGCGCGCGGCCTCGGGGGTGCGGCCCGTCTTGGCCGCGATGGTCGCGACCGCGCGTTCGGTCATGTCCGTGTCCACCCAGCCCGGGCAGACCGCGTTGACCGTGACCCCGGCGCGCGCCACGTCGAGCGCCAGCGCGCGTGTGAACCCGACGACCGCGTGCTTCGACGCGCAATACGCGGCCGTGTAGCGGAAGCCGGTGAGCCCTGCGGTGGACGCGATGTTGACCACGCGTCCCCACCCCCGCGCGCACATCGGTGGCACGAGCGCGCGGCACAGGCGGAAGACCGCCGTCGCGTTGATCTCGAACATGCGATCCCACATCGCGTCGTCCGTGGCGGCCAACGTCGCGCTGTCGGCGACCCCGGCGTTGTTGACGAGCACGTCGACCGCACCGACGCGCTCGGCGACGCACGCGATCAGGCGATCCGTGTCGTCGCGGTCCGCAAGGTCCGCGCGTATCGCAACCGCGTCGATTTCGCGCGCGACCGCCGCGAGCGCGTCCTCCGAGCGCCCCGCGATCGCAACGCGCGCCCCCGCGGCGGCGAGCGCACGCGCACACGCGGCGCCGATGCCGCGGCCACCTCCCGTCACGAGCGCCGTCCGACCGTGCAGCGACATGCGTCGCGTATACTACAAACGGTCGCCGGGTGCGGCCGTTGCGGTGCGCGGTCGCGCAGCGCCGCCGGTCCCCGCGGTGGCGCCGGCGCGCCGCTGCGCCTCGCCCCGGCGCCGCCGGCCGCCGCCGGGGCGCCGCCAGATCGGCGCGCGAGATGGCGCGTTCGACAACGGTGCTACACTCGAACGAGCGCCGCCAATTCGGCGCACCGGACGCCATCCCCCGTCATGCCCGGCGATATCGCACCCCTTTACGCCCCGATCCGACGCGCGCGGCGACGCCTGCGGCTGCGGAGCGCCCTCGAGGCGGCCACGACCGCGTCGATCCTGGCGGCCGCGATCGCGATGGTGACGATGTACTTGGCGCGGCGCGACGCGATCGGCACCTCGTGGGCGATCGCGATGGGGATGACCGCCGGCGCGCTCGTCGTCGGCGCGGCCGTGTGGGGCGCGGCGCGCCGGCTTCCCGACCCGTTCGTCGCGGCCAAGATCGACCGCGCCTGCGGCCTGCACGACCGGCTCGGGACGGCGATCGACTTTGCGCGCCGCCTTCAGCGCGGCGACGTCGTCGATCCGGACACGCGCGCATTCATGGAGGCCGCCATCGCCGACGCGATGCGTCACCTGCCGAATGCCGATCCGGCCAAGGCCACTCCGTTCGCGATTCCCCGCGACGCGCGCGCCGCGGTCGTGTTTGCGGCCGCGACGGCCGCCGTCGCCCTGCTGGCGTTCCCGCGGCCGGGGCCGTGGCAGATCTGCGCGGGCGGCCGGTGCGCGTCGCTGGCCGAACTGGACCGCCTGATGCCGGACCCCGGCGCGGCGCCGGACGACCCGGTCGAACTCGACGACGACGACGTGCTCTACACCGAGGAACTGCTCGCGGACCTGCGGCGAACGGCCGAGCAGACGCGCGACCCGCACCTGGAGGCGTTCGTCGACGAGGTCGAGGCGCTGTTGGCCAGGGCCAAGGCCGGCCAGATCGGCAAACAGGAGCTGCTCAAGCAGCTCGCCGCCAAGGAGCGGGAGTACCTGCGCGGGGCCGACGAGGATCTCGATCCGGTGCTGTCCGAACTCGAAAAGACCGGCCGCGAGCTACAGAAAAACGAGTTGACCCGCGAACTCGGCAAGGCGCTCGAGCGGCGCGACCTCGCCAAGGCCGAGCGCGAGTTCGACAAGCTCGCCGACAAGCTGGCCAACGACGAGCTGTCCGACCGCCAGCGCCAGCAGCTCGCGAAGGCGCTCGAGCGCGCGGCCGACCAGTTCGACAAGCGCCAGCGCGCGCGCGACCAAAAGGCCGATCGCCAGCTCGAGAGGGCCCGGCGCGACGTCCGCCGGTTGCAGCGCCGCCTCGCGCGGGAGACCGACCCGCAACGCCGCGAGGCCATCGCGCGCCGCCTGCGCCAGAAGCAGCGCGAGTTGAAGCGGCTCGAACGGGACAAGCAGCAACGCGAGCAGTCCGCGTCGCAACGCCGGCTCAAGCGATTGCACCGCAACCTGCGCAACGCGGCGCGCGACATGCGGCGCGACGACGCGCCGTCGCGCCGCACACTGTCGTCGCGGCGCATGAAGGACCTCGCGCGCGACACCGGTCGCGTCGACGCCGACCGGCGCAAGCTCGCCAACCAGCGCAAAGTCGCCACCCAGATGGGCGACCTGAAAGAGGCGCTGCGCCGGGCGCGCCGCCGCGGCGGCATGAACAGCAAGTTCGGCAAGAACCGGCGCAATCAGGACTTCCGAGCCCGCGCGCGCGGCGGCCGCGGCCGACGCGACGCGTGGCGACCCGCGCAGCCCGGCGGCCCGCTACGCAGCGACAGCCGGTGGGGCGACGAGGACGGCGGCAATCCGCTGGGCGATCCCACCCCGCGCACGGGCGACGTCAAAGACGAGCAGCTGTCGGGTGTCCACGGGCGGGGCCCGTCGGTGCGCGAGACGATCATCACTGCAGCCCAAAAGGGATTCGCGTCGCGCGCGTACGAGAAAGTCTACGCCAGCTACAAGGCCGTCATCGAAGAAGTCATGCGGACCGAAAAGGTCCCGAGCGGCTACAAGTACTACGTCAAGCGGTACTTCCAGAAGATCAAGCCGCCCTCACCGGAATCCGTCGATTGACGCGGCACCTGCCCGTCGCCGCTTCAGGACTCGCCATGACCGACACCACGCCACCACCGGACATCGAACGCCACGTCGATGCGTTTTGCGAGGATCTCCGCCGCCTGCGCGCCGAGATCGCAAAGATGATCGTCGGCCAAGAGGACATCGTCGAGGGCGTCCTGATGGCCGTCCTCGGAGGCGGGCACGCCCTGCTCGAGGGCGTGCCCGGTCTCGGCAAGACGATGCTCGTCCGAACCCTCGCCGACTGCGTCGACGCGAAGTTTGCGCGGATTCAGTTCACGCCCGACCTGATGCCGGCCGACATCGTCGGCACGAACGTCATCGTCGAAGACGCTCACGGCGGCAAACAGTTCGAGTTTCAGCGCGGACCGATCTTCGCCAACATCGTGTTGGCCGACGAGATCAACCGGGCGACGCCCAAGACCCAGTCGGCGCTGCTCGAGGCCATGCAGGAGGGCTCCGTCACCGTCGCGAAGACGACCTATGCGCTCGACAAGCCGTTTTTCGTGCTCGCGACGCAAAACCCGCTCGAGATGGAAGGCACCTACCCTCTGCCCGAGGCGCAGCTCGACCGGTTCTTCTTCAAGCTGAAGGTCGCGTTTCCCGATCGCGAAGCGCTGCACGCGATCATGGACCGGACGACGTCGGAAGTGTCGCCGCGGCCCGCCAAAGTCATCGACAAGGACCGGCTCATCGACATGAAGCAGTTCGTGCGCCGCGTACCGATCGCGCGCAACGTGCAGGACTACGCCATCCGCGTGCTACAGGCCACTCATCCGGACACCGCGCCGGCCACGGAGATGACCAAGAAGTACGTGCGTTACGGGTCGTCGCCCCGCGGCGTGCAGGCCATGCTGTTGGCGGGCAAGATCCGCGCGCTGCTCGGCGGGCGCTACGCGGTCTCGATCGACGACCTGCGGGCCGTGGCGGCGCCGGCGCTGCGCCACCGCATCCTGTTGAACTTCGAGGGCGAGGCCGAGGGCGTCGACCCGGACGACTTGATCGCCGACATCCTCGAGCGCACGCCGGAAGCGATCTGAGCGACTCGACCGTGGCCGCGACCGCCGTCCACCTCCCTGGCCGCACCGACGACCGCAGCCGGTTGTTCGACGAGGCGTTCCTCAAGAAGCTCGAGTACCTGCACATCGTGTCGCGCAAGGCGTTCACCGGCACCCTGCGCGCAGAGCGCAAGACGCGCACCGTCGGCTCCGGTATCGAGTTCGCCGACCACCGTCGCTACTCGATGGGGGACGACTTTCGCTACATCGACTGGAACGTCTATGGCCGGGTCGATAAGTTGCTGTTGCGACTGTTCGAGGAAGAGGAGGATCTCACCATTTATTTGCTGTTGGACGTGTCGCGGTCCATGCAGATCGGCGAGCCGCTGAAGCTGCACTACGCAATGCAGGTCGCGGCGGCGCTCGCATATATCGGCCTGGCCAACCTCGACCGCGTCGCGATCGTGCCGTTTGCCGACGAGTTGCGCGACCCGTTGCCGCCGGCGCGCGGCAAAGGGCGCATCTTCAAGGTGTTCGACTTTCTTCGCGCGGTGCCGGCCGGCGGCCAGACGCGCATGACGGACTGCCTCACCCAGTTCGTTCACCAGCACAAGCGCCGCGGCCTCGCGGTCGTGTTGTCGGATTTCTACGACCCGGACGGATTCGAAGCCGGCCTGAACGTATTGCGCTACAACCGGTTCGAACCGTTCGTGCTCCAGATCTACGACCGCAAAGAGGCCGACCCGCGACTCGTCCACGGCGACCTCACACTCGTCGACTGCGAGACCGGCGACGAACGCGAGGTCACCGTGTCGCGATCGCTGCTCGAACAGTACGCTCGCGAGCACGAGCGCTACTGTGCCGCGCTGAATCACTACTGCACGCAGCGCGCGTTCCCGTACTTCCGCACGCACACGGGTGTGCCGTTTGACGATCTCATTTTGCGGATCTTCCGCGAAGGAGGGTTTTTGCGGTGACGTTCGGCATGCCGATCGCGGGGACGACCCTCGCTGCCGCGGCAGCCGTGCTCGCCGCCGGCGCGGTCGGCGCGTACATCCTGAAGATGCGGCGCCGCCGGTTCGAGGTGCCGTTTTCGCGGCTGTGGCAGCGCGTGCTGCGCGACACCGAGTCCGCGTCTCTATGGCGGCGACTCAAGCGGTGGCTGTCGCTGGCGTTTCAGCTCGCCATCCTGGGCACACTCGTGTTTGCCGCCGCCGACCCGGTGCTCGGCTCGCCGCCGGCCAACGCCAAACACGTCGTCGTCATCGTCGATGCGTCCGCGTCGATGAAAGCGGTCGACGCAGGCGACGCGGCCAGCGAGCGCCGCATCGACGTCGCCCGGCGGCGAGCGCACGCCGTCATCGATGCGCTCGGCGCGGGCGACGCGGCCATGGTGGTTCGCATGGCCGGCCGCGCAACCCCGCTGTCGCGCCTCACCAGCGACAAGGCCGCGCTTCACCGGGCGATCGATTCGATCGACGCCGACGACACCCCGGCCGATCTGCGCGCCGCATTGACCCTTGCGGCCGACGCCCTCGCCGATCGCGCGCATCCGGTCGTCATCCTGGTCGGCGATGGGGCGTACCCGGCCGAGCCCCTGGACGACGCGGTGTGGGAGCCGTTGCCGCCCACCGCCGATTTCACGTCTCGCCGCCTGCGCGCGATCGAGCTAGCCGGCATCGACGTGTACTTCGTCCCGGTGGGCACGCGCGGTGACAACGTCGGTATCGTCGCGTTCAACGTCCGTCGGTACCTCGCGAATCGACTGTCGTACGAGGTGTTCATCGAAGTGCAGAACTTCGCGGATCGCTCGGCGACCGTCGAGCTGACGCTGTACAGCGGCGCCAGCGCAGTCGACGTCCAGACGCTCACGCTCGACGCGGGCCAGCGCGTCCGGCGCCTGTTCCCCAACCTCGGCGGCGGCGACGGCCACCGGCTCAAGGCGGTCGTCCGCAGCGTTCGCTCCGCCGACGGCCAGTGGGTTCGCGACGTGTTTCCACTCGACGACGTGGCCTATGCATTGCTGCCCGAACGCAAGCGGCAGCGCGTACTGCTCGTTACCGAAGACAACTTGTATCTCGAAGGCGCGATGCTCGTCTACGACAACGTCGCCGTCGACAAGCTGTCCCCGGCCGAGTACGAGGCCACGGCTGCCGCCCTGCCCCATTACGACGTCGTCGTGTTCAACGGCGTCACACCGAAGCGCGTCCCCGACGACGCCAACTTGATCTATTTCGATCCATCCGGCCCAGACAGCCCGCTGCCGGTCGTCGGACAGATCGAGGCTCCGCGCGTCACCGACGCGGCAGAGCACCATCCGATCCTGCGCTGGGTCGAGCTCGGCGACGTCAACTTCGATCGCGCGCGCGTGTTTCGTATCGATCGCGCGCGCGGCGACGTCAGCCTCGCGCGATCCATCCGCAGCACCATCATGGCCGCCGCCCGCCGCGACGGCCGCAAGATTGCCGCGTTCGGCTTCCCGCTTACCGGCACGGACATGGTGTTGCGCATCGCGTTCCCGCTGCTGCTCGTCAACACGCTCGACTGGATGGCCGGCGACGATGCGGACCTCATCACCACGTACGCCACCGGCAAGCGGCTGCGCGTCCCGATCGACGTGCCGCCCGGCGCGACCGAGGTCGAGGTCCACACGCCGAGCGGTCGCACGCTGCGGGCGCCGGTCGCCGACGGACTCGCGACGTTCTACGGCGCCGAGGTCGGCGTTCACCAGGTGGTCGCACGCGCGGACGGTCAGGTGCTCGCGACGGTCGAACTCGCCGCCAATCTTGCGAATCCGGCCGAATCGGCGATCCGGCCCGCGACTCAGCTCCAGCTCGGCGGGCGCCCCCTCGCCGCGCCTCCGCCGTTTGAGCCGTCCCGCCGGCGACAGCTCTGGGCCTACCTGGCACTCATGGCGGTCGGCCTGCTGTCGATCGAGTGGTTTACCTACAGCCGCCGCATCACGGTGTGAAGATGTCGCGCCGGTCTGCCATCGCCCGCGCGTTGCGCCCCATCGCCGCCGGCATCGCTGCCGCGGCCGGCCTTGCGGCGCTGTTGTGGTGGACGGTCGCACACCGTGACGCGGTGTCGGTGACGGCCCTTGGCCGCACCGTCGAGTTTCTCGAACCGCGCTGGCTGCTGCTCATCGCCTTGTGCCCCTACTTTTTCGTCGTGCGCGCCTGGGCGCTCACCGACGTGTCGACGGCGCAGCAACTGCTCACGGCCGCCTGGCGATCGCTCGTCGTCGCCGTGCTCGCGCTCGCGCTCGCCCGCCCGGTGCACACGGCGTTCGACGACCGCGTGGCCACGGTCGTCCTCGTCGACGTGTCCGACTCGATCAGCGATGCACAGCTCGAGCGCGCTCGCCAGTGGGTCGCCGACGTCGACCGCGCCCAAGGGGAACGCGACCAGTTGTACGTCGTCACGTTCGCCGAGCGACCGCGCCGCGTGCCGCGCGGACCCGACGGGACGTTTGCCATTGCGCGCCATGACGGAGCCGGCGCGGGGACGAACCTGCAGGCCGCACTGCAACTCGCGTACGGGTTGTTCCCCCCGGGCTATTTGCCGCGGGTCGTCTTCGTATCCGACGGCAACGAAACGGCGGGCGACGTACTCGCCGAGGCCTATCGCGCGGCCGAACTCGGCGTCCGCGTGTCGTTTCACACGGTGGAGCAAGGGCGTGTCGACGAGATCCGCATCGCCGCCGTCCGGATCCCGGACGAGATCAAGGTCGGCGCCCCATTCGAGGTCACGGTCGACATCTGGTCGTCCCATCCGGAGACGGTCACCGTCGCGCTGGAACAAGACGATTTTCCGAACCCGCTGGAACCGCGCAAAACGGTTTCGCTCGTCGAGGGCGCCAACCGCGTCAAGTTCAAGGCTCAGGCCAAACGCGCAGGATTTACCACCTTCCGCGCGTCGCTCGTCTCGCCGCAGCGAGACACGGAACCGAAAAACAACGCGATGACCATGACCGCGCCGGTGCGCGGCCGGCCGCGCGTGCTGTACGTCGAGGGCGGCGTGCAGCGCGATCGGTCGCAGGCCAGCTACTTGGCGCGCGCGCTCGATCAGGAGCACATCGACGTCGAGGTTCGCGGTCCGCGCGGCATTCCGTCGCGCGCGAAAGATCTGGAGCGGTTCGATCTCGTGATCATCTCCGACGTGCCGGCGCACTTCATGGGGCTCGCGCAGATGCAGGCGATCGAGTCCTACGTGCGCGACCTCGGCGGCGGCTTGATCATGGCCGGCGGTGAAGACTCGTTCGGCTCGGGCGGCTATCAGGGCACGCGCATCGAAAAGATCATGCCGGTACGGTTCGACTCGGAGCGGATCCGCGAGCAGCCGAACGTCGCGATCGCGCTCGTCATCGACCGGTCCGGGTCGATGAGCGGCGCCAAGATCGAAGCCGCGAAGGAGTCGGCGCGGGCGACCGCCGAAGTGCTGTCCCCGCGCGACCTCATCGCCGTCGTGGCGTTCGACAACCAGCCGACCACGATCGTGCGCCTGCAGCGCGCGTCGAACCGCATGCGCATCTCGACCGATATCGCTCGGCTGCAGGCCGGCGGCGGCACGAACATCTACCCGGCGCTGCAGGAGGCGTTTCGCATCCTCCAGTCCGCCCGCGCCAAGGTCAAGCACGTGATCCTGCTGTCGGATGGTCAGGCGCCGTACGACGGGATCGCGGACCTCTGCCAGGAAATGCGCGCCAACCGGATCACGGTGTCGGCGGTCGGTATCGGAGACGCCGACCGCAACTTGCTCCAGATCATCGCCGACAACGGCGAGGGCAACCTGTACATGACCGACGATCTCGCGAACCTGCCGCGCATCTTCATGAAGGAGACGACCGAAGCGCAAAAGTCGGCGCTCGTCGAGGATCTCGTCAAGGCGATCGTCGTCAAGAACGTCGAGATGATCGAGGGCACCGGCGTCGCGAACGCGCCGTTTTTGCGCGGCTACGTGTCGACCAAGCCGAAGCCGACCGCGGAGGTCATCCTGGTGAGCGAACTGGGCGAGCCGCTGCTGGCGCGGTGGCGCGTCGGCCTCGGCACGTCGGTCGCGTGGACCAGCGACGTCAAGAACCGATGGAGCACCGACTGGATCCGCTGGAAGGGATACCCGAAGTTCTGGGCGCAGGTCGTCCGTACGGCGATGCGGCGCAAGGTCTACGACAGCTACGATCTGTTTGCCGAGGTCGCCGACGGCCGAGCCCGCGTGATGGTCGACGCGATCGACAACGACGACGCGTTCGTCAACGGCCTCGACACGACGCTCGAAATCGTCGACCCGGCCACGTCGAAGACCGTCCGCACCGTGCCGATGGAGCAGACCGCCGCCGGCCGCTACACTGCCGAGTTCGCGTTCGACCGCTACGGCAGCTTCCTGCTGAAGGCGGTGCACCGCCGCGACGGCCGCGTCGTCGCCGAGTCCCTCGGCTCGGTCGCACTGCCGTACCCTGCCGAGTACACGCGGTCGACGCCAAACACCGCCGCGTTGCGCCAGGTCGCCGTGGTCACCGGGGGCACGGCGTCGCCCGCCCCGGCGGCACTGTTCGACCCGCGCGGCGAATCGATCCCCTACACGCGCGATCTATGGCCGTGGTTCCTGCTCGCGGCCGCGGGGTTGGCGCTCGTCGACCTGTACCTCAAGCGGGTGCGTCTGTTCGGCTATCGGCCCGTGGCATTTTGACGAGATCCACCAGCGCCGACGACGACGCCGCCGCGAGAACGGTGGCCGGATCGAGTACGTATTCCCCGTCAGCGTCGAAGTCCACCTGCGTGATTCCCGGGTGCTCGGCCTCCAGTTGTGCGAGCAAGGCTCGGCGGACGTCGGCGATGCGCGACGCCTCGGTCGCCAGCGCCAGTTCGCGCTGGCGGTCGATCGCCTCGGCGACGACCGCCCGCAGCTCGTCGGGATCGAACGGCTTGTGCAGGAAGCGGTGAACCTCGCCCTCATTGATCGCGCGGGTGGCCGTTTCGACCGTGCCGCGGCCGGTCACCATGATGCGCGCCGCGTGCGGACACATCTCGCGCGCGATCGCCATCAACTCGAGCCCGCTCATCTCCGGCATGTCCACGTCAGACACGATCACGTCGACCGTCTCGGATGTGAGGATCTTGAGCGCCTCGGCCGCGCGCGATGCCTCGAGGATGCGATACCCGCGCGGCGACAGCGTGCGGCGCATCGCCGTGATGACGTCGTACTCGTCGTCGACGAGCAGAATCGTGTGCGCGTCGCCGAACATCACGCGGGCAACCACTTGCGCCAGCCGGTCCGCGCCAGCAGCTGTTCGACGCGTCCCAGCTCGGCAGCCAACTCCGCTGCGCTGCGGTAGCGCTGCTCCGGTCGCTTGCGCAGCAACTTCGCCACCAAGTCGACGAGCGGCTGCGGCAACTCGTCCATCGGACTCGTCACCGGCGGCGCCGGCGCGACGACGTGCTTGCGTGCGACGTCGACCGCCTTGTCTCCGTCGAACGGCGGCTTGCCGGACAACATCTCGAACAGGATGCAGCCGAGCGAGTACAGGTCCGCCGCCGGACCGCACTCCAATCCGCGCGCCTGCTCCGGCGCCATGTACGCCGGCGTGCCCAGCACCGTCCCCTCCGGCCCGTCCGGCACGTCGGCGTCGCTGCCGTCGAGCGTGCGCGCGGCGCCGAAGTCGACGACCTTGACCTCGTCGTAGTCGACCAGGAATACATTCGACGCCGACATGTCGCGGTGCACGACACCGGCGCCGTGAGCCGCGGCAAGTGCCCGCGCGATGTTCTTGGCGATGCGAACGGCGTGCGCGGGCTCGAACGCCCCGCGCGCATCGATGAGGTCGGCGAGGCTGCTGCCGTCGACGTGCTCCATCACCAGGTACGAGCGGCCGTCCGCCAGCGTACCGACATCGAGTACGTCGACGATGCCCGGATGGCGAACGCGCGCGGCCGCGCGGGCTTCGCGCAGAAACCGCCGTACGGCATCCGGGTCGCTCTTGAGCAGCGTACGCCGCATCACCTTGACCGCCACGACGCGATCGAGGATCGCGTGGCGAGCGCGGTAGACCAGCCCCATCCCGCCCGCACCGATCAGCCGCTCGATCCGATACGGGCCGATCGCAAACCCGTCCGGCAGGCGGGCCGGAAGTACCACCGTCGGCTCATCCGACACGGGCGCGACATCTTCGAGCAGGCGCAGCTCCGAGCTGAGGCCGCGCTCGGTCTGACGAACCGTCGCGATCAACTCCACGCGCCGGTCGCCGACGCGCAGCGCCACCCGCCCGGTCTGGGTGCCCCCGCGGCACAGGTCGATGCCCGCGAGCAGCGCCACGCGGGCGATCATCGCGTCGCCGAGGCCGTCGTGCACGGTGGTCGACGCCAGCGTGCGGCCGCCGCGCTCGAGGGTGACGACGTGGCGGTCGTCTCCGGCGAAGTCCGGCTCGATCCAGGCCGCCGTGGCGCCGCGATGCAGCGCGGCAACCAGCAAGATGTCGGTAACTTGTACCGCGGAATCGCGCGCCGGGACCGTGCGCGCATCGGCGGTGGGCTGTCGTGCGAACATGGGGACCGTCATCGCGGGCTCACGGGGACGGGTCGGCCGGTTGCCGAAAACCTTGAGCGCCGCTGGGCTGCGGGGCAGAGCTGGGGCGGTCCACCGACACGCGCGGCCGACGCGCTCAGCGAAACCGGTAGTCGAGCCGCAAAAACGCCGACGTGAACGTGATCGGCGGCTGGTCGACCCGCGTTCCCATCGCGTCGGCCGATGCGATGCCGTAGCGGCCGACGTACGCGGTCGCGACCGCGTACCACTTCGACGACAGCTGGCGGAACGCGAGCGCGCCGAGCTGCACGCTGGTCACCGATGAGGTGCCGAGGCAGGCGAGCGGGTCGAGCGTACCCGCGGGACACGTCGCTCCCATGGCTCCTGCCGTGTCGTCGCTGCTCGCGAGCACCTGCGCGCTGACCTCCACCTCGGTGCGGCCATCTTCGAACCGCCGCGAGCCCGTGAGACGAGCGATGGTCGCCTTCGAGTGATTGAAGTTGGCGTCTCCTACCCCGACGATGCGCGTGACGCTGCCGGCAAACCGCATTCCCCACACCGACCGCCGATCGACCGCCTGCAGGGTCACGTCGGCGGCCTGCGACTTCGGAAACGTATACGGCGTGCCGTCAGTGCCGATGACGGTGAATTCCGGCCGGCGCCGCAGCTGGCCGATCGCCGACAACTCGAACCGCATGTCGCGAAACGACGAACTCACCGCGACGCGAGCGGCCTCCGACGCGATGCGCAGCACCTCCGCGTTGTTCTGGATGCGCGCCCCGGCCGCGGCCGTATTCGGGTCCGGCTCTTCGAGATGCGCCTTCGCCTGCGCGTTGAGCGTCTCGGTGTCGACGTGGACGATCGACGCATTGATGCGAAACGTAAACCGCGGATGCCAGTCGGCCCCCAGCACGACGTTGTTGAACGCCACCGAGTCGCGCGCCGACTGCAGGTCGACGACCACGTAATGGTACAGGTCCAGCGCCGTCGACCGGCGCCAGTAGCCGTTCGCGGTGACGAAGACGCGCGCCGGTTCGAGTTGCCCGCCGACCCGATCGGCCGCGCGCGGCACGATGGCGCCGGCGCCAACTGCCCCGTGTGCACTACGACGCCGGTACGCCGCCGCAGCTCCGACCGCGACCGGCACCACGCGGGCACCGCGCGCCATCGGGTCCGCCGCTGTCGGATCCGGCGCCTGCTGTGGATAGTCGTCGCGAATCGACCGCGAGCCGCGCGCTGGATACAGCCCGGCGAACGCGACGTAGTCCCACGATCGGTTCTTGTCGAACACGACGCGCACGCCGTCGATCTTGGTCGCCGCCACGTCGACCACGGTCTGGCGCCCGAACGTCCACGTCGTCCGACGGCCGCGCCGGCGCATGAACAAGTCGCGGACCTCCAGTTCGGTCCGGTTGCCGAACATGCCCGACTGCGTCGGTATCCGGGCGTCGTCGGCGTCTTGTGTCCTGCTCGTGGCCGAGCCGAGTTGATTGAACCGCCCGCGCACGTCGACGCGCGCGTCCCAGTGGCCGCCGGAAATGTGGTCGGCCGACACCTGCAGGCGCAGATCGGTGAACAGCCGGTTGATCGGACTGGCCGACTCCGGCGGCTCCGTGCCCGCAGCCAGCGCCGGCGCGATCGCGCCAGTCTCGCGGTACGCGAAGGTGGTCGACGTCACGCGCGCGTCGTACCGCGTGCGCTCCGCCTGCTCTTCGGTTTCCTCGTCGGCCGGCACGAAGTTGCTCTGAGCGCGCACGCGCGCGGGCGCCAGCGCAGCCGCAACCGCCATCAGCCAGGCGGCCGCTCCCCATCGCTTCCTCACCGGCATATCGACTCCTTGCCGTAGGGCCGCGACGGCACCCAGAAGTTGGGGTTATGGCACGAACTGCAGTCCACGAAACCGCTGTGGTCGGGAGCATTCCCCCCCGCGCGCACGCGCCGCGCATCGGATGCGTGGCAGCCGTAACATGTGGGATTGAGCCCGCCGAATGCGCCGGCTTGGTGGCAGTTGAAACAAGGCAGCACTCGATGCAGGCCGGGCAAGTTGCAACCGACCGTCGTGTGATCGAACCGCGCCGGCGCAAACGACCACTGCGTGTGGCATTCGCCGCACCGCGGCGACAGCGAGTTCGAGTGGATATCGTCCTGCCGGTGGCACGTGATGCACAGGTTCCCCGTCCCCTGAAGCGGGCGCGAGTC
>RFGE01000215.1 GCA_003696105.1 Deltaproteobacteria bacterium
CCGGCGCGGCTTCCGGCGGCGATGCGGCGGGCGAGCCGCGCCGGCGCCGGCGGTCCACGTTGCGCGGCGTCGCGGTGTCCGCGGGCGATGCGGCCGTCGGCCTGCGCCAGCGCGCGGCGCGGTGGCTCGCGGCGCTGTTGGCCCACGAGCCGCGACGGCGCCGCGGCTCGGTTCTCCTGTACGCCCTGCGCGTCGCGGTCCAGGTGTTCCGGCAGTGGGCGCGCGATCGCTGCCCGCAGCAGGCGGCGTCGCTCGCGTTTCAGACCGTGCTGTCCATCGTGCCGACGCTGGCGCTCGCGCTGTCGGCGCTGCGCGCGACCGGCAACATCGGCGCCGAGTCCACCCTGGTCGAGTTCATGTCGCAGACGTTCATCCCGGTGTCGCCCAAGGACATCGCGGAGACGCTCACGCGCTGGTCCGAGAACGTCACGTTCAAGACCCTCGGCGTCGCGGGGCTCGTCCTCACCCTCGCCGTGGCGTTCGTGATGTTCAACACGCTCGACCGGGTGATGAACGACATCTGGCGAACCGAGCGGCGCCGGCCGTTGGCGCAGAAGCTCGTCGTGTTCTACGCGGCGATCACGGTGCTGCCGCTCGCCGCTGGCCTTACCTTGTTGAAGGCACAACAAGCTGGACTCACCGATGGCTTCGCGGGCTTGCTGCTCGGCTTCGGCGTGAGTACGGCCGCCGCGTTCACCGCGATCTACGTGCTGCCGCGCACGCGGGTCCACCTGCGCGCCGCGCTCGCCGGCTCGCTCGTGTTCGCGGTGCTATTCGAGATCGCGAAGGCGCTGTTCAAGGCGTACGCCACCGAGGTCGCATTCGCGAAGTATGCCGGTATCTACGGTGCGGTCGCGATCGTGCCGATCTTGCTGCTGTGGATCTATTACAGCTGGCTCGTGTTGCTGCTCGGCTGCGAGGTCGCGTTCGCGGCCCAACACCTGCACCTGCTCGAGCGCGGCGACCGGCGGCGGCGCATGTCACTCGAACGGGAGTTGCTCGAGCGCGTCAACGGCGTGGTCGCCTCCCGCGTGATGGTGGCGATCGCCGAGGCGTACCTCACCGGTCGCAAGGCGATCTCGCGCCGCGCGATCGCGGACCGCTTCGACCTGTCCGACGAGGTGGTCGACCGGATCGTGCAGCGACTGAAGGAGGCCGACCTGGTGTTCGAGGTCGAAGGCGATCTCGTCGGCCTGATGCCGGCGCGGCCGCCGTCCGAGATCGCGCTCGCAGACGTGCTGGCCGCGTTTCGCAGCGACGACGTGTCGGACGCTCGCCCGGGGCGGGTGACGACGCGACTCGACCGGGTGCTGCGCGAGATCGACAGCGACGTGCGGCAGAAGACCGGAACGCTCACCCTCGACCAACTCGTGGACCGCTGAACAGTCCTGCCGTTGCGGTCACAACAGGTGGGTCACCACGTAGTGGCCGGCGCGGCCGAGCGAGAACGCGCCGTAGGCGATGAGCAGGATCCCGACCGTGCGCGTTACCCACACCATCTTGGCGCCGAGCACGCGCTTGCCCCGGTCCGACAAATACGCGACGAACGCGAACCACAGAAACGAGCCGGCGCCGATGCCGAACGCGGCCGTGACCCCTTCGGCGCGGGTCGCCTCGGCCAGAAACGACCCGACGATCACGACCCAGGTGATGATCGCGGCCGGATTCATCAAGATCAGCGCCACGCCGACCACGAACCCGGTCCACATGGACCCGGCCGACGGCGGCTCCCGCGGCGCGTCCACGTCGGCGCGCACGGCCGGCTGCGTCCGCAAGGTCAACGCGCCGTACAGAATCAGCACGACCCCACTGATGGCGTACAGGATCGGCGGCACGCCCGGGTGGGCCCGCAAGATGGGGCCGACGCCGACGACGCCCAAGAAGGCGTACAGGCAGTCGGCGCACGCGCCGCCGGCGCCGACCGCGATCGCCCGGCGCAGGTGGTGCCGGTAGGCCGACTCGATCACCGCCACGTTGACCGGACCGATCGGAACCCCGGTGAGCGCGCCGATCAGGGCGCCGATGAAGAAGTAGGTGATCACGCGGTCGGCGGAACGTAACAGAAAATGGCCGCCGTCTGACCGGCCGCCGGAGATCCCGCGGCAGCCGCCGGCGACGGCTGCGGCGCCGGGCGGCGGGTCTGCCGCACCCCCCGCGTTCGGTCCGGCGGCTGGCGGGCGGCGTGGTATGACAGGGACGTGTCCGACGCGGCCGTCACATGGGTGGGCCACGCCACCGCCCTGGTGGAGTTGGCAGGCGAGCGCGTGCTGATCGACCCGCTCGGCCGCCGTCGCTGCCGCGGACTGGCGCCCACCGCGATCCTCATCACCCACGCGCACGTCGACCACCTCAACCGTTGGACCCTCGCCGTGCTCGACCGCGGGGCCGCGCTGTACGTGCCCAAGGGAGCGGGCCGGTACGTGGCCGATCTCGGCTTCCGCACCGTCCGCGAGGTCGAACCGGGCGATGCGTTCGCGGTCGGCCACCTCGACGTGGTGGCGGTGCCGACCCGGCACGACCCGGGCCGCTGGCGCAAGGGCGACGCGCCGATCTGCACCGGCTACGTCGTCACCGGCGCGGGGCATGCCGTCCACCACAGCGGCGACGTGGACATGTCGGACTTCGACGTGTTCGACGCCATCGGCGAGCAGTTCGACCTGGACGCCACGCTGCTGCCGATCGGCGGCATCTTGCCCGTCTGGTACTACCGCGCCCGCCGGGGCGCCAAGGACCGCGGGGTCCACATCGACCCGGACACGGCGCTCGACCTGGCGCGCCGGTTGCGCGCCAAGACGTTCGTCCCGGTCCACTACGGCACGGTGCAGATTCCTTTCGGGCCCGCCCGCACGGCGCCGCGGCGCCTCGCCCGGGTCGCCCGCGAGCGAAACGAGTCGGAGCGCGTGCGCATCCTCGGCCACGGCGAGTCGATGGCGCTTGCCCGGCCGCGGCTGCTCGGGGCGGCCGGCGGCCGCGCGCGTGCCGCAGAGTGACGGCGGTCGCGGTCAGCCCTGCGCCAGGTAGTAGTGGCTGCCGCGGCGAAACTCGCGCACCCCGCCGATCACGCTCACGGCGAGTCCGGCCGACACCAGCCACAGCGCCCAGCCGGGCGCCCCGGCGCGGCTCGCGATCACACCCGCCGCGACGAGCGCCGCCGTGCCGAGCGTGCGCAGCCCCCATTCGAGCGCGCCGGCCGCGGCCCGATGGTGCGCCAACAAGTTGTCGAGCCCGCCGAGCGCCAGCTCGAACGCGAGGATCGCGACCGGGATCCACACGGGAAGCCGCGTGACCACCACGACCGCGATCACCAGCCCCGGCAGCGCGATCGCGCCGGCGACCCGCGCCGCATCCGCCGGCGACCAGCCGGGCCTACCGCGGGCGGCCAATTCGCGCACGCCCGCCGTGAAGTAGTCCACCGCGCTGAGCCACGTGAGCGCCACGATCGCGACGACGATCGCCGAGCTGGCGACGTCGACGCCGCCGAGCCACAGCGTCGCATCCACCGCGGCGCACGCCCCGACCATGATCCACGGGCCGCGCCGGAGCCGCCGCTCGCGCGCCCACGCGAACGCGGCGCCGGCGGCGACGGCGACGGTGAACGCGGCGAGCACCCAGGCGGTCGCCCGCGAATCGCCGATCAACCGAAACGCCAACACGGTGATCGCGCCTTGCATCTGCACCCACGTCTTGACCTTCGCCAGATAGCTCGTGCGGAACCGCACGCCGCGCCGCTCGTACGCGGTGCGCAGCGCCGTCACCAACAGCTCGCGCAAGAAGATCAGCGCGACCGGCACGAACGGGAAGTAGCCCAGGTGCACGAACGGGACGAACAGCGCGACGATGAACAGCTTGTCGGCGATCGGATCGAGCAGCGACCCGAGGACGGTCGGGCCGTGCTTGCGGGCGAGGTAGCCGTCGAGCGTGTCCGTGAGCGCGACGGCCACCGCGATCGCGAGCGCCGCCCACTGGCCCGCCTC
This sequence comes from Deltaproteobacteria bacterium, assembly GCA_003696105.1. Taxonomy (NCBI): domain Bacteria; kingdom Pseudomonadati; phylum Myxococcota; class Myxococcia; species Deltaproteobacteria bacterium. The sequence goes on from RFGE01000215.1 coordinate 3,975, forward strand.
GCCCTGGTAGAGCAGCCACGCCATCCCCGGCATGGCCGCGATGCGCACGGCCGTGACCTGGTTCGCCGTGACCCCCGAGCGTGTGCGACGCCCCGCCACGCGCGGAACCTACCACGGAGCCGAGCCCTACCTCCACACGCCGCGGGCGGTCGCGCGCTGCCGCGCGGCCCGGCAATCGCCTGCTAGGAGGCTGTTGCGTATAGGCGCGCCAGCGAGGTTGCGAGATGCGAGGCGAGGTTCGGCGCACGCCCGAAGCGCACGAGGGCGCGTATAAACATACGGAACCGAAGGGCGCGAGGACGTACGCCGA
>RFGE01000216.1 GCA_003696105.1 Deltaproteobacteria bacterium
GCCCGCACCGCCCGCGCCCGCGCTCGCCCCGCCGGTGCCCGCGCCACCGCCGCCCGTGCCCGCACCGCCCGCGCCCGCGCTCGCCCCGCCGGTGCCCGCGCCACCGCCGCCCGCGCTCGCCCCGCCGGTGCCCGCGCCACCGCCGCCCGAGCCCGCGCCACCGCCGCCCGCGTCCTTGCACATCTCCTCCATCTCCTGGATGTACTTTTCGACGTCGGCGCGGTTGTCCGCGTCGGGCTTGAGCGACAGGTACCGCCGGTAGAAGAATGCCGCCCGCTCGCAGTTCTTCAACTGGCGGTGGCACTGCGCGATGTTGAACAGGAAGGCGGGTGCCGGATACTCGACGAACGCGCTTTCGAAGTGGCCGATCGCTTCTTCGAACTTGCCGAGCGTGTAGGCGGTGTTTCCCTTCTTCCAGTGCTCCATCGCCTTCTTCTTGTCGGCGTGGGCACTGCGCGGCGCGCCGGCGCACAACGCGGTTGCAACGACAACGACGCTACAGATCCGGGGCCAGAAGTTCGTCACCGAATTTGGACCGTTTCTTGTGAGTCTTCCGTTTGTGCGCGCCATCGGTCCGCTTTCGGCGGGCGGTGTCGCGCGGTTTGACCGGCGCCAAGTTTACGTCGATGACGGCGTCGCGGTCAGGCGTCAACGTCTTGATTTCGTCGACGAATCCGTCCTTGCGCAGCGCGATGGCGACCGGCTCGGTGCCGACCGCGAGCGAGATCTTGCACGGCGTCGCGCACCGGGGCTCCGCCTCGTCGCCGACGAAGACGCCGGCGCCAGCGGGCGTCGTGGTGACGTCGACGTCGATGGTCTGGGGCTGTGGCGGCGCGGTCGCCCCCGCCCCCCGGCCCGCCTCGGCCGTCGCCTCGCCACCGGACGATGCATCCAGCGCGGACGCCGCCCGAGACGTCGCCGAGGGAGCGGTCGCCTCGTCCCCCTGCGTCCCGTCGGGCGAACCGCCGGAGAGAGCCCATGCCACCACGGCCGCGGCGGCCGCGGCAATTCCCGCGCCGAGCGCCAACGGCCAGCGCCGGCGCCGCGGGAGCGAGACGACCTCCGCGGCCGGCAGCCCCGGCGGCGCCATCGCGCCCGGCGGTGGCGTCGCGACCCCCGGCTGCGCCATCGCGCCCGGCGGCGGCGTCGCGACCCCCGGCGGCGCCATCGCGCCCGGCGGCGGCGTCGCGACCCCCGGCGGTGTTGCAACCCCGGCGCTCAGCACCAACCCGGCGCCGCCGCTGAGGAACCCGTGCACGCCGCCGCGCGCGTCCACGAACCCGACGGGGTCCAACAGCGCCGCCCGGAACTCGTCCATCGACGCGTAGCGGCGCTCGCGCTGCTTTTCGAGCGCCTTGAGCACGACGCACTCGACGTGGGGAGACAGGCCCGGCACGAACTCGCTCGGCCGCGGCGGCAGCTGCGTGAGGTGCTTGACGAGGATCTCGCCGTAGCCCTCGCCGTCGAACGGCACGCGCTTGGTGAGCATCTCGAACAACACGACGCCGAGCGCATAGACGTCCGTGCGATGGTCGACGTTGCCCTTGCCCTCGCACTGCTCCGGCGACATGTAGTACGGCGTCCCGATCACGATGCCGGTGCGCGTCCGCCGCGACCCCTCCTGGTCCCCGATCAGCTTCGCGATGCCGAAGTCGAGCACCTTCACCACGTCGGTGCGGCGGCCGCGCTCGATCAGGAAGATGTTGTCCGGCTTCAAGTCGCGGTGGACGACCTTGTGCTCGTGCGAGGCCGCCAGCGCGTCGGCGATCTGCGCGCCGATCGCGAACACGCGCTCCGGCGGCAGCGGCGCCTCCCGCGCGATCGTGTCCGCCACGCTGCAGCCGTCGAGGTACTCCATGATAAAGTACACGACGGGCCGGCCGTCGTCGCCCGGCATGTCGCCGTAGTCGATGATGTCGATGATGTTCGGGTGGCGGATGTCGTTGACGGCCTTGGCTTCCGTGAAGAAGCGATCGACGATGTTGGGATCGCCGCCGAACTCCGGGTGCAGCACCTTCAGCGCCACCTTCTTGCCGATGCGGGGGTGGACGGCCCGGTACACCGCGCCCATCCCGCCTTCCCCGAGCTTCTGTTCGATGACGTAGTTGCCGACTTGCCGGCCGATCAGTGTGTCGCGCTGCGGCGCGGTGTCGCCCATGGTCCCTCCCGCTCGAAGCGTTCTGCGATTTTAGCCGACGCGTCGCGCCGACGCATGTGAGCGGCGCCATATCCCGCATGCCGCGCGCCACGACCGTTTACGGCGCGCCCACAGATCCCGACACCGACGCCACGACGTGGCGCCCGCTCCCCGCACCCCGCTGCCGCGGACGCGCGGGCGCATGCCGGCGACGCCCGCGCCCGCACTCACAGCGCGAAGCCCGCCCGGCAGCGCCGCCCGCCCGCGCGCGCGTCGCCGGCCCGCGCGCGCGTCGCCGGCCGGAAGACGACACCGCGCACCGCGACGTCGGCGGCGCGCCGGCGTTGACGAGCGCGGCGATTGTGGGGCCAGATCGGGGCGTGACTCGCCGCGCGCCCACCGCTTTGGCCGCCCGGCTCGCCGCGGCGCTCGCGTTCGCGGCGGCGGCCCGGGCGGCCGCCGCGCCCGCGTTCCCGCCGCGCACGCCCGACAACCTGCCCAACGTGCAATCGGCCTCCGCGATCGTCGTCGACCTCGACACCGGCGACGTGCTGTACGAAAAGAACGCGGACGAGGTCCGCCCGATCGCGTCGACCGGCAAGGTGTTCGTCGCGCTGCTCGTCCGCCAGCGCCACATCGACCTGGATGCGGAGACCGAGATCACCGCGGTCGACCGGGACCTGTCGCGCGGCGGCGCGCGCACGCACCTGCCGGTCGGCTACGCGTTTCGCAACCTCGACCTGTTGCGTGCGATGCTCATCGCGTCGGACAACCGCGCGCCGAGCGCCCTCGGCCGCGCCGTCGGCCTCGACCCGCCGCAACTCATCGCCGCGCTCACCGCGTACGCCCGCGATCTCGGCCTGCGCCACACCGAGTTCACCGATCCGCCCGGGTTGCGGGGCAACGTGTCGACCGCGCGCGAGATGGTCACCGCGCTGCGCGCCGCCCTCGCCGACGACGTGATCGCCGGCATCCTGCGCACGCCGCACGTCGAGATCGCGTCGACGCGACCCCGGAGGCGCACGATCCGCTACCGGAACACCAACCGCTCGCTGATCAGCCGGCGCTACCGCGTCCTCGGCGGCAAGACCGGGTACACCGACGCGGCCGGCTACTGTCTGATCATCGCCGCGGAGATCGGCGGCCGCCGCGTCGCGATGGCGCTTCTCGGGTCGGCGGGCAAGCTCACCCGCTACGGCGACTTCAACCGCATCGCCGGTTGGATCGAAGACGGCATGCCGAACGCGAGCCGGGCGGTGGCGGGAACGCGATGACCGAGTGGACGCGGCGGAGCGTGCTCGCCGCGCTCGGCCTGAGCCCCGCCGCGCTCGCGTGCCGCCCCGCGATGCGACGCCGGGCGGCGAGCGCGCCGAAGCCCGAGCCGTTCGCGGCAGCGCTCGCCGCCGCGCGCGAACTCGTCGCCGCGCTGCACCCGCGATTTGCGGACGCCTACGCGCACATCGACGCCGGCGTGCGCCACGTCGCCATCGCCGAGGCCGACGGCGCCCACTACGACGCACTCGCCGTAGCGCGCGTCGAGTTCGTCGCGGTCACCGCCGCCGGTGCGGTGCATCGGCGGCGCGCCGATGCGCTCGACCCGCGCGCGCTCGCGGCCGCGGTCGCGGACTGGCTGCCCGCCTCGGCGCAGCCGCGAGTGCCTGCGGCTGCCGCGCCCCGCGTGCAGGTGCCGGCCCCCGGCCGGGCGACCGGCGACTGGCTCGACCGCGCGGCCGACCTTCACCGGCGCGCCCGCCGCCACGGCGGCAGCCGGATCGTGTACCGCGCCGCGTACGTCGATGTCCGCGACCACGAGACCGCGGTCGTGCGCGCGGACCGGGAGCGCGTCGACCGGCGCGTGCGCGCGCGCGCCGGTGTCGCGTTCTTCGCCGCGCTCGGCGCAGCCCATCACGTCGAGCGGGCCGAGCGCATCGCGGGCGGCGACGTCGACGCCGCCATCCCCGACGACGCGGCGCTGGCGGCCGCAGCGGCGACGGCGCTATCGCTGGTCACGGCGCGCCCGGCGCCCGACGAACACGCGCAGGTCGTCATGGACCCGAGCGCGTGGGCGCACGTCGCCGCCGGCGCGATCGCCCCGGCGCTCGACGCGCGCGCGTGGCGCGGCGGGCTCAGCGCGGCGGCGGCGCGCGCCGGCGCCCGGCTGGCCCCCGACTGGCTGTCGATCGAGGACGACCCGACGCTCGCCGGCGGCTACGCGTCGTACGCATTCGACGAGCGCGGTGCCGACGCCGAACCGACCGCATGGATCGAACGCGGCGTGTTGCGCGGGCCGATGGAGCGGCGACCGTCGAACGTCGTCACGCGCGGCGGCACGCTGGAAGACCCGGACGCCGCGATCGCGGCGATCGACGACGGCTACCTCGTCGAGAGCGCCGAGGGTGCGACCGTCGACCTGCGGTCGTGGCGCATCGCCGTCCGCGCGGCGCGCGCGCGACACATTCGCGGCGGCAAGTTCAGCGGCCGGTTGCACGGACCGGTCGCACTCGTCGCCGACGTCCCGAGTCTGCTCGCATCCGTTGCGAACGCAACTTCAGCGAGCGGCGCCGTAGCGGTCCGAGACGTCGCCGCGATCGCCCCACACGTCGTCGCGCGCGCGCGCGTCGCGAGGTCGCCGTGATCGACGCGATCGTCCGCGCCGTGCACGCGACGCCCGGAGTGAGCGAATACGCGATCGCCGAGCGCGCCGTCGTGCGCCGCGTGGTCACGACCGCCGCCGACCGCGTCGACCGGCGCCATACCGCGCACGTCCACGTGTTCGTCGACGGCGTCGCCGGGCGCGGGCAAACCGCATTCGACGTCCGCGAGCACGACCTCGACGATCTCACGGCCCTCGTGCGCCGCGCGGCGGACCGCGCGGCGCGCGGGCGAGGACCGGCGTGGACCCTGCCGCCGCCCGGCGCTCCCGCGCGGGTCGCGGTGTTCGACGCGCGGCTGTCGGACCCGGACGCCGCGGCGGCGATCGCGAGCGCCCTCGTGCGCGCGACGCGCGGCGGCGGCCCGGTCGAAGCGGCCGCCGGCGAGCCGATCCGGGTCGACGCGTGGCGCGTCGCCGTCGACTCCGAGCGCGTCGAGGTCGCAGCGAGCACCGGCTTGCGTACCGCCTACCGCGCCACTCGCGCCACGGTGGATGCGATCGTCGCGCCGGTCGCCGCCGGTGCGCCGCGCGCCGCGGTCGTTGCGATCGCGCGGCGGCGGCGAGCCGACCTCGCGCTCGGCCGAGAACTCGTGGCCGCCGGCCGGCGCGTGCGCGCCTTGCGCCGCGCCGAACCGGTGGCCGCCGGCCGCTACGCGATCGCGCTCGACGCGCGTGCCGTAGACCACGCCGCGCGGATCGCATCGCGACGCGCGCACGACCCCCGCGGCCCCGAGCGATTCGGCTGGTTCGCGCCGCTCGCGCACCACGCCGACGGCGGCACCGCTCGCCGCGGCGTCGCCCGCTACCTGCCGGGCGCGTCGATCTTCGGCGAACGCGACGCGACGGGCGACCCACTGTCGGTCGCCAGCGACGGCGCCCTGCCGTTCGGGCTGGCGAGCGCTCCGGTCGGCGACCTCGGCGAGCCGGTGCGCCGGTTCGCGCTCGTGACCGACGGCGTCGCGGCGGGGTTCGGTCTCGACGCGCGCGAGGCCGGGCTGCGGGGCGTGCCCGCCAACGGTGGCGTGCGCAACCTCGTGGTCGCCCCGGGATCGCTCGATGGCCGGTCCGCGCGCGACGTGGCGCGCGCGGCGGGGGGAGACGAGCCGACGCTGGCGGTCGACGAACTGGCCGACGTTCATGTCGACCTGGTGCGCGGCAGCGTGACGGCAATCGTCGCCGCGGGCGAGGTCGACGGCCGGCCCGTCGCGGGGGCTGCCGTGACCCTGAACCTGTACGAGGCGCTCGCCGCGGCGAGGTGGACGCGCGCCGTCGTCGACCGCGGCTGGTACCGCGGTCCGACCGCCTGGTGGCTCCCCGGCGCACGCGTCGCGTGACTGCACTTTCGTGCCACGTCACGGGGCGATTTCGTCTATGTTGTCGCCATGACGGGCGCGCGCCTTGCCGTGGGAATCCTGTTGGCCGCAGCGTGCGGCGGCGGCAGCGGCGGATCGGGTACGGATCCCGACGCGGCGGCACCGTCGCCGGTCGCACTGTCGATCTCGCCGGCCGATCCGACCGTCGTGGTCGCCAACGGCGCCGCGGACGCCGTCGCGTTCGTCGCGACCGTCGAACTGTCCGACGGAACGACGGAGATTGCCGACGACGCGACCTGGTCGCTGGCGCCTCCGCAACTCGGCGACCTCGCCGCGGCGACGGGCAAGTTCGTTGCATCCGGAACCGTAGCCGGCGCCGGCACCGTCACCGCCAGCGCGCGCGGGCTCACCGCGCAGACCACCGTGACCGTACGCGTCGACGACGTACACGCCGGCACCGGCGTGCCCGCCGACGCGGCCGACCGGTTCGACACCGCGCCGCAGCCGCCGGGTTCGGCGGAGGCGCCGGCGCTGCTGTATCCGCTCGACGGCGCGGTCGTGCCGTCGACCCTCGCGCCGGTCGACGTCCAGTGGGAGGGCGGCAACCAGGGCGACCTGTACCGTGTCGTCGTCGAGGCGGGCCTCGCGCGCGCGACCGCGTACCTCGCGCACGACGGCCCGCCGTTCCGCTACGACTGGACGGTGGCCGCGTCGAGTTGGGCGGTGCTCAAGGCGAGCGCCGGCGGCGATCCGGTCACGTTTCGCGTCGACCGGTGGAACGCCGCCGACGGCCAGGTCTACCCGTCGGCCACCCGCAGCATCTCCGTCGTGCAGGCCAACGTCGCCGGCGCCATCTACTACTGGGACCTGTCGGACGGTCAGATTCTGCGCATCACCTCCGCCGGCCGCGAGGACTTCATTCCGTATCCGCCGCCGAAACCGGACGATCCGGCCAACCGCTGCGTCGCATGCCACACCGTGAGTCGCGACGGCAGCAAGATGGCGGCGGAGCTGTGGGGCGGCAACGAGTTCGGCGCCATCTTCGACCTGTCCGTCGACCTGACCGCCGACCCGGCGCCCACGATCGTGCCGCCCGACCGCTACCGCGCCCTGTTTTCCACGTTCAACCCCGACGCGACCCGCCTGCTGATCAACTTCGAAAACCGGCTCGAACTGATCGACGCAGCCACCGGCACGGTCGTGCCCGCGATGGGCGCGGGCCTGCCGGCCGCGGGCGCCGCGCACCCGACGTGGTCGCCGGACGGCACCGCGATCGCGTTCATCGCCAACCACGACGGCGCGTGGCCGGTGGACTTCACGCTCGGCGACCTCGCCGTGATTCCGGTCACCGGGCCGGACTCGTTCGGAGCGCCCGTCGTCCTGCGCGCGGCCGACGGCATGGCGAACGCGTGGCCGACGTTCAGCCCCGACTCCCAGTGGATCGCGTTCGGCCGCGGCACCCACAGCCGCGGCATGCGAGACGGCACGCCCCACCCCGGATCGCTGTGGCTCATCGCCCGGGACGGCACGAACGCCGTCGAACTCGTCCGCGCCAACGGGGGACCGGGCGCGGCGAACAGCTACCTGCCCAACTTCAGCCCGTTCGACGAGGGCGGCTACTTCTGGCTCGCGTTTTACTCGACGCGCGACTACGGCAACGCGTACGCGGGGACCAAGGGGACCGGCCGGCGGCAGCTGTGGGTCACGGCGATCCAGAACGCGCCGGCGCCCGGCGAGGACCCGAGCGCGCCCGCGTACTGGCTGCCGGGCCAGGATGTCGCCACCGACAACATGAGCGCCTACTGGGCCGTGGAGCCACCCGTCAACTGACGGGACGCCACCGGCCGGGCGACCGCCGCCGGCTTGTCAGATCCGCGCGATGCGCTAGACATACTCGGACCATGCCCGTCGCCCGCGCCGCGCCGCTGCCGCCGTCCGATCCGGACGCCGGCTCCGTCGCCCTCGACCGCTGCAGCGCCCAGCTCCTGGAGCTGTACCCCACGGACCTGCGCGGCGAGCTGGCAGACGAACTCGACGACGTCGTCCGGGACGCGATGGCGCTCGCGCGCGAAGTGGACCGCGCCGAGCGCGACGGCGTCGCGTTCGCCGACGCCGCACAGCAGCCCGAGCGCTTTCCGCTGATGGCGCGCGTACACCACGGCGCGATCGAGCTGCTGCAGACCGAACTCGCGCCGGGCGAGCGCGCCGCCCTCGCCCCGATCGTCGCGCGCGCGTCGGGTGTGGAGGCGGAGGCGCTGCGGCGCGCGTGGTTCGCGCTCGCGGCCGACGAGCGCGCGGCGCTGTCCGCCCCGCTGATGCGGTTTCTGCTGTACCAGGCCGTTCGGCTGAACGTGTGGGTGCTCACGTGGTCGGGCGGCGCACCGCTCGAAGCGACCGGCGCATTGCGCGAATTCGACGCGCGCGCCGAGGACATGCTGCGAGCGCGGCTCGACATGACCGCCATGCGCGACCCCGCGGTACGACCGCTGCGCGTGCTGGTCGCCGAGGCGCTCGAGCAACTGGCGGCGATCTGGGAGCGACGGCGCGAGGAGCTGCGCGCAGGCAGCGCGGACAGCGCGCGGCTCGTCGCCGGGCTCGTCGACGCCGCGCAGGTAGCGCGCGACCTCGGGGCGAGCGACGCCGTACTCGTGCGCAACGAACTGGCCGGCGCCACCGGCGGCGACCAGCTCGGGTCGCGCGACCTCGCCGCGCGCTCCCCCGCGTGCGCATCGCAAAACGCGGTCGACCAACGGCGCCGCCGCCTGCTGGACCGGCTGCGGCGCGGCGACCGGCCGCGGCCGTCGGGCACGCGGCTCATCGATCTGCTCGGTCCACTCGGCTGACACGCGCCGGCCGGCGGAGCGATGGCCCGCGCCGGCCGGTGTGCCCGAAATCGCCGCGGGCCACGGATCGGCCACCCCCGGATTGCAGTCCGTGGCAGGATACGCAGGGTCCGACCGCGGTGCCCCGCGGCCACCCCACTCACAGGAGGTCTCATGCTGCTGACGCTGTACCTCATCGCGCTGGCCATCGGTGGCACACTGCTCGTCGCGTCGCTCGTACTCGGCGGCCACGCGGACGCGGACGCGGACGTGGACGCGGACGTGAACGTGGACGCCGGCGCGGCCGCCGAGGTCGACGTCGGCGGGCACGAACCACACGGCGACGGGCTCGACGCCGGCGACTTGCTGCCGGTTACGTCGGTGCGGTTCTGGACGTTCTTTCTGGCGTTCTTCGGCCTCACCGGCACCCTGCTCGACGGCATGCACCTGGTCGCCACGCCGTGGCTCACGCTCGCGATCGCCATCGCCGTCGGCTGGGTTTGCGGCGCCGCCATGCACGCCGTCTATCGGCGCCTGCGGACCGAGGTCGTCGACAGCTCGATCACGGAACGCGACCTGCTCGGTGCATCTGCAACGGTGTTGCTGCCGGTCGCGCGCGGCCAGACGGGCAAGGTACGAGTGGCCATCGCCGGGCGAACGGTCGAGTTCGTCGCGGACACGGAAGACGACACCGCGTTCGCCGCAAAGGAAACGGCAATCATCTGGAAAGTGGAGGACGACGGGCGCGTGTGGATCGCCCGCCAGTGAGAGGAGACGGCCATGGATCTGTCAAACGCTTCGTGGAACTGGGTGGTCATCGCGTCCGCCGTGGTGCTCGGCATCGTGTTCGTCGCGGTCGCGTTTGCGCGCAACTTCCTGTACATCTGCCGCCCGCACGAGATCTTGATCTTTTCCGGGCGCAATCACACCACCGCCGACGGCCGCACGATCGGATTCCGCGTCGTCCAGGGCGGGCGCGTGTGGCGCATTCCGATCGTCGAGAAGGTCGACCGCATGGACATGCGCCTGATTTCGGTGCCAATGACCGTCCAGGGCGCGTACTCGGAAGGCGGCATCCCGCTGGCCGTCCACGCGATCGCCAACGTCAAGATCTCGTCCGACCCGCGCCACATGCACAATGCGATCGAACGGTTTCTCGGCCGCGACCGCGCCGAGATTGCGCGCGTCGCCAAGGAGACGCTCGAAGGCCATCTGCGCGGCGTGTTGGCGACCATGACGCCGGAGGAGGTCAACGAGGACCGGCTCAAGTTCGCCACGGTGCTGCAGGAAGAAGCCGAGGACGATCTCGCGAAGCTCGGCCTGCAGCTCGACACGCTCAAGATTCAGCACGTCGCCGACGACCGCAACTACCTCGACAGCATCGGCCGCAAGCGGATCGCCGAGATCCTGCGCACGGCAGAGGTCGCCGAGTCCGACGCCGTGCGGGCCGCGCAAGAAAAGGAGGCCGAGGCCCACGCCCGGTCCGAGGTCGCGAAGAAAAAGGCGCAGGCCGCCGTCCAGCAGAAGCAAAACGAGCTGCGCCGCTACAAGGCGGAGCTGGACGCCCACGCGCGATCGGAAGAGGAGCGCGCGCTCGCGGCGGCGCAGGCCGCGCGCGCCGAGGCCGAAAAGGAGCTGCAGCAGATCCGCGGTGAACTCGAGCAGCTGCGGCTGGCGGCCGACGTGACGATCCCCGCCGAGATCGATCGGCGCGTCCGCGAGCTGCAGGCCGCCGGCCGCGCCGCGCCGATCGAGGCGGACGGCCGCGCGCAGGCCGAAGCGCTCGCGCAGATCGCGGCCGCGTGGCGCGAGACGCGCGGGCGGGCGATGGACATGTACGTGCTGCAGAACATCGACGAGATCTTCGCGCAGGTGACCAAGGCCGCGGCCAACCTCGATGCGCGCGAGGTCAACTTGGTGGACTCCGGAGACGGCCAGACGCTGCCGGCCTACCTCGCCGCGTATCCCGCGGCGGTCGGCGCCCTGCTCGCCGAGGTGTCGCGCACGCTCGGCATCGACATCCCCGGCGTGCTCACCGGCGCCGACCGCGGCAACGGTGCCCGGCCGACCGCACCCGCCATGCCCGGCGCGCCCACGTCGCCGCCGCGCGCCCCGTCCCCGGAAGGAGGTGCCCTGTGAACGCCCTGGTCGCCGTCGGACTGATCCTCGCGATCGCGGTCGTCGCCATCGCGCTGATCGTCAACAAGCTCATCTACATCTGTCCGCCGAACGCCGTTTTGATCTTCAGCGGCACGCATCGCACCGTCGGCAACCGCCGCGTCGGCTACCGGCTGGTGCAAGGCGGTCGAGGGATCCGCATCCCGCTGCTCGAGACGGTCGACCATCTCGACCTCACCAACATGATCATCGACATCAAGGTGCGCGGCGCCTACTCGCGGGGCGGCATCCCGCTGAACGTCGAGGGCGTCGCCAACCTCAAGATCTCGAGCACGGAACCCACGATCGCCAACGCGATCGAACGGTTCCTCGGCTGGCCGCGCGAGCAGGTCATGCGCGTCGCGCGCGAGACGCTCGAGGGGAATCTGCGCGGCGTGCTCGCGACGCTCACGCCCGAGGAGGTCAATCAGGACCGCGTCAAGTTCGCCAACAGCCTGCTGCACGAGGCCGACATCGACCTCAAGAAGCTCGGCCTGGAGTTGGACACGCTCAAGATTCAGAACGTGTCCGACGACGTCGGCTACCTCGATTCGATCGGCCGCAAACAAGCCGCCGAGGTCGTCATGCGGTCGCGCATCGCCGAGGCGGAGAACAAGGCGCAGGTCGCGGAGCGCAACGCCGCCAACTGGCAGACGCAGGAGCTGGCCAAAGTCGACGCCGACATCGCCGAAGCGCGCGCCGAAGCGGAGCGCCGCATCGTCGACGCGCGCACCAAAAAGGACGCGCTCGTCGCCGAGGAACGCGCCCACGTGACCGCCGCGATCGCGAAGGCGCAGGCCGAGTTGGCGGTGCAGCGCGCGCGCATCGAACAGGTCAGGCTGCAGCTCGAGGCGGACCGGATTCGGCCCGCCGAGGCCGCGAAACAACAGGCGGTGGAAGACGCGCGCGGCCGGGCGGCACGGATCATCGAAAACGGCCGGGCCACCGCCGAGGCAATCCGCGCGATCGCGAAGACGTGGCACGCCACCGGCGACGCGGCGCGCGAGATCTTCGTCGCGCAGAAGCTGTCCGCGTTGGTCGGCCACTTGATGAGCACCGTCAAGCCACAGCCCGTGGACAAGGTGACGTTCATCGACCGCGATCTCGCCAACGGGGACAACCTCGCGGTCAAGACCGCCGTGGCGTCGGAGCAGCTCAAGCACACGCTGGGCGTCGACGTCGGCGCGTTGCTCCGCAAGCTCGGCGCGACGCCCGACGGTGCGTCGACGACCGCGCGCCCGGCCGGCCAACCGTCGCTCGCGCGGCCCGCGCCACCCGCGCCGCGCGACGGCTGACGAGCGCCGCGGGCCCGCTCGCGCGCTCGGCCGGCCCGCGGCGGCCGACGGGCATGCGAGCGCGCCGTCACCGCTATACTCGCCGCGATGGGCGCGCGCACGGGGACCGCCGACCTGCCGCTGCACGGCGGCCGCGTACCGGCGTGGCTAGCCGGCCGCATGGCGCGGCTCGCGCGCGTCGTGTGCGAGGCCATCGTGCACCACTACGGGCGCGACGAGCTGCTCGCGCGGCTCGCGCATCCGTTCTGGTTTCAATCGTTCGGCGCCGTCATGGGCATGGACTGGCACTCGTCCGGCATCACGACCAGCGTCGTCGGTGCGCTCAAGCGCGGGCTGGCGCCGATCGGCGACGAGTTGGGGATCGCGGTGTGCGGCGGCCGCGGCCGCCACTCGCGGCGCACGCCGGCCGAACTCGTCGCGTTCGGCGCGCGCACCGGCGTCGACGGCGACGCCCTCGCTCGGACCAGCCGTCTGGTCGCGAAGGTCGACAACGCGGCCGTCCAGGACGGCTTTCAGTTGTACTTGCACACGTTTATCGTCACCGTCGACGGCGCGTGGGTCGTCGTTCAGCAGGGCATGAACGGGCCGCGTCGTCAGGCGCGCCGCTACCACTGGCTGTCGCGCGCGGTGACCGACTTCGTCGTCGAGCCGCACGCTGCGATCGACGGGCCCGCGCAAGGTACGATCCGCAATCTGACCGACCGTCGCGCCGCCGCAGCGCGCGCCGCAGGCGTCGAACTCGCCGCGGCGCCCGACCGCGTCTTGCGCCACCTGGCGATGCCGCGCCGGCACGACGTGCGCGCCGCCGACGTCAACCTCGCACGCCTCCGCGGCGCTCTGGTGGCCGCGGCAGCGCGCGCGCCGGCCGATTTCGCCGACCTTTTGCTCGTGCCCGGAGTCGGTCCGCGCACGGTCGAAGCGCTCGCTCTGGTCGCCGAAATCGTGCATGGTGCGCCCAGCCGGTTTTCCGATCCGGCGCGATTCAGCTACGCGCACGGCGGCAAGGACGGCCATCCCTTTCCCGTGCCGACGCGCGTCTACGACGAGACGATCCGCGTGCTGCGCCAGGCGGTCGACCGCGCCAAACTCGGCAACGACGACAAGCTCGCCGCCATTCGCCGGCTCGACCGCGAGGCGCGCCGGCTCGAGCGCGCGATCGCCGGCGGCGACTGGCGCGAGATCGTCGCGCGCCAGTGGCGCGCGTCGCACCGCCTCGGCGGCCGCGCGGTATCCGCGACCGGTCAGCCGGCGAGCGATGTCGCCGGCGCCGGCGACCGGGCCGGGGCACGCTCGGCCCCCGGCACGCGCTCGGGCCGACCGCCGGAGATGAACGCCCCTGGCCGCGCGCCGTCCGGCCGCGCACGCGCCGACGCGGCGCCGCGGCAACTGCGGCTGCCCGGCGTGAGCTGACCTGCGCGCGCCGCCGCTAGGCGCGCTTGCGGAACGTCGCGCGCAGGTACTTGCGGTTCATGCGCGCGATCCAGTCGACCCCGATTTCCTTCGGACAGACGGCCTCGCACTCGTAGTGGTTCGAGCAGTTGCCGAAGCCGGCGGCGTCCATCGCGTCGACCATCGCGCGCGCGCGCCGATACTCCTCTGGCTTGCCCTGCGGCAGCATCGACAGGTGACCGATCTTGGCGGCGACGAACAGCATCGCCGACGCGTTCGGGCACGCTGCGACACATGCGCCGCAGCCGATGCAGGCTGCCGCGTCGAACGCGGCGTCCGCGTCCTCCTTCGAGATCGGCAGCGTGTTGGCGTCCGGCGCGCTCCCCGTGTTCTGGCTGATGAACCCGCCGGCCTGCATGATCCGGTCGAACGCCGAGCGATCGACGATCAGGTCGCGCACGACGGGGAACGCGCGCGCCCGCCACGGCTCGATCGTGATCTCGTCGCCGTCGCGGAACCGGCGCATGTGCAGCTGGCACACGGTCGTTCCCCGGTCGGGGCCGTGCGGAATGCCGTTGATGACCAGCGAGCACATGCCGCAGATGCCCTCGCGACAGTCGTGGTCGAACGCGACCGGCTCCTCCCCCTTGGCGACAAGCTGCTCGTTGAGCACGTCGAGCATCTCGAGGAACGACATGTGCTCGTTGACGTCGTCGAGCTCGTAGCGCACCAACTTGCCCGGCGACTTCGCGTCCTTCTGGCGCCAGATGTGCAGCGTGAGCTTCATTACTTGTAACTCCTCGTCGCGAGCTGGACGTTCTCGAACACGAGCGGCTCGACGTGGCGCACCGGCTTTTCGCCGACGCCCTTGAACTCCCACGCCGCCACGTGCGCGAACCTCTCGTCGTCGCGCTTGGCTTCGCCGTCGTCGGTCTGGTGCTCGATGCGAAAATGCGCGCCGCACGACTCGTCGCGTTCGAGCGCGTCGTAGCACATCAGCTCCGCGAACTCCATGAAGTCCGCAACGCGCCCCGCCTTCTCGAGCGCGATGTTGAGGCTGTCGCCCGATCCGACGACGCGCACGTCCTTCCAGAACCGCTCGCGCAGCTCGGGGATGATGCGCAGAGCCTCCTCCAGGCTCTCCTTGCTGCGCGCCATGCCGCAGTGGTCCCACAGCACGCGCCCGAGTTCGCGGTGCAGTTCGTCCGGCGTGCGCTTGCCGTTGACCGACAGCAGCCGATCGAGCTTGGCCTTGACCTCGCGCTCGGCGTCGGCGAACGCGGCGTGGCCGGTGTCCACCTTGGCCGGCTTCACGCGGGCGAGGTAGTCGCTGAGCGTATAGGAGATGATGAAGTAGCCATCCGCCAGCCCCTGCATCAAGGCGCTGGCACCGAGCCGGTTCGCGCCGTGATCGGAGAAGTTGGCCTCGCCGAGGACGAACAACCCCGGAATCGTGCTCTCGAGGTTGTAGTCCACCCACAGGCCGCCCATCGTGTAGTGCGGCGCCGGATAGATCCGCATCGGCGTCGAGTACGGATCCTCGCCGGTGATCTTCGCGTACATGTGAAACAGGTTGCCGTACTTGTCGGCGACCCCCTCTTTGCCCATGCGCTGGATCGCATCGCGGAAGTCGAGGTAGACGCCCCGGCCGCCCGGCCCGACGCCGCGCCCTTCGTCGCACACCTCCTTGGCCGCCCGCGACGCCACGTCCCGCGGCGCGAGGTTCCCGAAGCTCGGGTACTTGCGCTCAAGGTAGTAGTCGCGGTCCTCCTCGGGGATGCTGTTCGGATCCTTGCCGCAGTCCTCCTTGCGCTTGGGCACCCAGCAACGCCCGTCGTTGCGCAGCGACTCCGACATCAGCGTGAGCTTGGACTGGTAGTCGCCGCTTTGTGGGATGCAGGTCGGGTGGATCTGCGTGTAGCACGGGTTGGCGAACGCCGCCCCGCGCTTGTACGCGCGGTACGCCGCGGTGACGTTGCAGCCCTTCGCGTTGGTCGACAGATAGAACACGTTGCTGTAGCCGCCGGTCGCGAGCAGCACCGCGTGCCCCGCCCACCGCTCGATCGCGCCGCTGACCAGATCGCGCGTGACGATGCCGGCGGCGCGCCCGTCCACGACCACGAGGTCGAGCATCTCGTGGCGCGTGTACATCTTGATCTTGCCGGCGGCGATCTGACGCGACATCTGCTGGTAGACACCGAGGAGCAGCTGCTGGCCGGTCTGGCCGCGCGCGTAGAACGTGCGCGACACCTGGGCGCCGCCGAACGACCGGTTGGCCAGCAGGCCACCGTACTCGCGCGCGAACGGCACCCCCTGCGCGACCGCCTGGTCGATGATGTTCACGCTCACCTCGGCGAGTCGATACACGTTCGCTTCACGCGCGCGGTAGTCGCCGCCTTTGATCGTGTCGTAGAACAACCGGAAGACGCTGTCGCCGTCGTTCTGGTAGTTCTTCGCCGCGTTGATGCCGCCCTGCGCGGCGATGCTGTGCGCGCGGCGCGGGCTGTCCTGGTAGCAGAAGCAGGCGACGTTGTAGCCGAGTTCGGCGAGCGTCGCCGCGGCGGCGCCGCCGGCGAGCCCGCTGCCGACGACGATGATGTCGAACTTGCGCTTGTTCGCCGGGTTGACCAGCTTGAGGTCGAACTTGTGGCGCGACCACTTCTTTTCGAGCGGACCGTCGGGGATCTTGGGATCGAGGTTCATCCCACACCTCCAGCGAGAGTGACCCACTTGGCCATCACGCCCACCGGAACCGCCGCGAACCCGAGAAACAACACGATGGCGATCGCCGGTCCGAGGACTTCGATCGCCGGCGTGAACTTCGGGTGCCGCAGGCCGAGCGTCTGGAAGAAGCTCGGGATTCCGTGGGCGAGGTGGCTGCACAGCAGCCCCACCGCGATGATGTACAGCGCCGCCACGCCCTTGTTCGAAAACCCGGTGACGACCATCCGGTAGACGTCGTGGCGGCCGAGGTCGTCGGTGAACGTCTTGAACTCCGGGTTGACCCACATCAGCGTGTAGTGGGCCAGGTGGTAGGCGACGAACGCGAAGATCACCAGACCGCTCACCGGCATCGACCGCGACGCCATCGTCGCGGCGCGGTACTGGCGACCGCGATACCGCTCCGGTCGGGCTGCGCGGTTCAGCGACGTCACGCGAATGCCGGAGACGATGTGGAGGACGACGGCGACGAGCAGCCCGATCCGGGCGGTCCACAGCAGGCCGGGCATCATGCGCAGCGAATGGGCGTACCCGTTGATCGCCGACGGCCCGAGGAACACCTGCAGGTTCCCGAGCATGTGTGCGATCACGAACAGCAACAGGGCGGCGCCGGTCACCGCCATCAGCATCTTGGCGCCGATCGACGAGCGCAGGAAACGACTGAGCCAGCGCATCGGAGTGGCCTCCTTCGAGATGTGCGCGGACCATACGCAATCTGAGGCGCGGTGCAAAGGCCCGGCGTCCACAAACGAAGGGCGGTCGTGCGTGCGGCGAGTTCTTGAATTGGCGCAGCCGAAATGCGGTTTCACCGCGCGGGGTCGACCGCGGTTCCCCGCGGGACGTCGCGCACGTCCGCGCCCCCGAGCGCGGCGCCGGTCGGGCGGGCCCCGCGTGGCGCATGCAGCCGAAGGCGATCGTGCGATCCACTCGCTGCGGTCGCGACGTGCGGGCGATCTTCGGCGTGCCTTGTCGCGCCCGTCGGTCGCGTATCGCCACGCGCGCGTGCGATGCGGGCGCGCGCCGGATCTCGCGTCTCGCCGTTGCGCGGCCGCGCCGGCGCGCAACGGCCTCCTGGCGGGCGCGCGACCGCCCGCGACGGCTCCGGATCGCCGCGCCCGCCGCTCACGCGCGCGGGTCAGTCGTCGACGAGGCGGACTTCGCGCGGAAACAGGACGATCTCGATGCGCCGGTTGCGATACTTCTTCGACCGGGAGATCGGCCGGTGCTCGCCGAATCCGACCGCGGCCAGCCGGCGCGGGTCGATCTTCGCGACGTCCTCGAGATAGTGCACGACGGTGAGCGCCCGCGCCGTCGACAGCTCCCAGTTCGACGCGAACTGGGCCCGCTCGATCGGCACGTCGTCGGTGTGCCCCTGAACCCAGATCTGTTTCTCGGGAAACTTCTTCAGCTCCTCGCCGACGCTGGCGAGCACGCGTTCCCCCTGCGGCGTGAGAGCCGCCTCGCCCGAGCGGAACAACACCTTGTCGACCATTTCGAGCGTGAGCTTGTCGTCCTCGCGGGTCACGGTGCCCTGCTGTCCGACGATGGTTTGCAGCTTGGCCGCCAGTTCGTCCGCCTCCGCCGCGCGCCGGGTCGCGCCGGCGAGCTGGCGCGCCAGCTCCTCGCGGGCGGCCCGCTCCCGGGTGAGCGCGGCGCGGGCCTCGACCGCGCGCTGCTCGGCGGCGGCGGCGCGCTGCTCGGCGGCGACCACCTGGCTGCGCGCATCGCGCAGCGCATCCTCGGCCGCCCGCCAATTTTCCATCAGATAGAAGCCGCCGAGCCCGCCGACCCCGAGCGCCGCGACCAACAGCAACCACGCGACCGACGCGCTACCGGCACCGCGCCGCGCGGCGTTCGCGCGCGCCTTGACCTCGCGTCGCGCCGAGCGGCCACCAGCCGGCGGAGCCGCCCGATGGCGCCCGGTACCGGCGCGCGTCGCCGCCTTGCCGGCCGGCCGCGGCGGCGCCGGCGGGCCGCGGCGCGCGGGCGGCGGCGTCGGCACGAGGATTCCGGTGTCGTCACCGATGGGGAGTGCACCCGTCCGGGGCATGCCGGCCCTTCGTGCAAGTCGGGCGCCAACGAAACCGAAGCGATTTCACCGGGTCCAAGGGCCATCCAGGGGGGACGAGTACCCGGTTCGGGGAGAGATTTCTCCGGGCCAAGCGGGTATGGTCCCGGCATGGCCAAACCGATTCGACGCGTGGCGGTGCTCGGCGCGGGCACCATGGGAAGCGGAATCGCGGCGCACGTCGCCAACGCCGGCTTGCCGGTGCTGTTGCTCGACATCGTGCCGCCCGATCTCAACAAGCTGCTGAAGGCGAAGCCGGCCGCATTGTTTCACCCGCGGGCCGCGCGGATGATCGAGACCGGCGTGTTCGACGACGCCCTCGACCGCATCGCGACCTGCGACCTCGTGATCGAAGCGGTCGTCGAGCGACTGGACATCAAGCGATCGCTGTTCGAGCGCGTCGAACAGATCGTCGCCGGCAAGGACGTGATCGTGTCGTCGAACACCTCCGGGCTGCGGATCGCCGACATGATGGAGGGGCGCTCGCCCGCGTTCCGCCAGCGGTTCCTGATCACGCACTTCTTCAACCCGCCGCGCTACATGAAGCTCCTCGAGTTGGTGGCCGGGGCCGACACGGACGCCGACGTGATGGCGCGCGTGCGCCGGTTCGCGACCGAGGCGCTCGGCAAGGGAGTGGTCGTCGCGAAGGACACGCCCAACTTCATCGCCAACCGGATCGGCGCCCACGGCATGCTCGCCACCGTCCATCAGATGCTCGCCGACGGCCTGGCCCCCGAGGATGTCGACCAGATCTGCGGGGTCGCGATGGGCCGGCCGAAGAGCGCCGTGTTCCGCACGGCGGACGTCGTGGGCATCGACGTGCTCGCGCACGTCGCAGACAACTGCTACGCGTCGCTCGTCGACGACGAGGATCGCGACGTGTTCAAGCTGCCCGACTTCGTGCGCGCGATGGTCGAAGCCGGACGCCTCGGCGACAAGACGGGCGGTGGCTTCTACCGCAAGACCAAAGACGGGATCGAAACGCTCGATCCCAAGACCGGCGAGTACCGGCCGCGCGGCGGCGACCCGGCCATCCGCAAGGCGTGCAAGGCCATCGCGCAGATCGAGTCGCCGGCCGAGCGCGTCAAGAAGCTCGTCGCGACCGAGGGGACCGTCGGGGCGTTCGCGTGGAAGGTGCTGTCGCGATCGCTGGCGTACACCGCGCGCCGCGTCGGCGAAATCTGCGATGACGTCGACGCGATCGACGACGCGATGCGCTGGGGCTACAACTGGGAACTGGGGCCGTTCGAAACCTGGGATGCACTGGGCTTCGCCGAAACCTACGACCGAATGGTCGCCGACGGCATCGCGCTACCGGAATCGGTCGCCGCGATGCGCAAGACCGGCGCGCCCGGCTTCTACCGCGACGATGGCGCCGTGTTCGACCTCGCCAAGGGCGAATACACCCCACGCGCGCCCGACCCGCGGACCGCGACGCTCGACGTGTTGCGCCGCGGCGACGCGCCCGTGCTGAAGAACGCCGGTGCCGAGGCGTGGGACCTGGGCGACGGCGTGCTCGGCGTCACCTTCAAGACGAAGGCGAACAGCCTCGACGCCGACGTCATCGCCATGCTCGGAGCCGCCGTCGACCGCGCGGAGCAGGATTTCCGCGCGATCGTGATCGCGAACCGCGGCGCCCACTTCTGCGTCGGCGCCAACTTGATGGCGATCGTCATGGCGGCCAATCAGAAGCTGTGGGACCAGCTCGAAGAGACGGTCCGCACGCTGCAAACGACCGTGCAGCGCATGAAGTACGCGCAGGTGCCGATCGTCGCCGCGCCGTTCGGCATGACCGTCGGGGGCGGTCTCGAGGTCTGCCTCGCGTCGTCGGCGGTCCAGGCGGCGGCCGAAACGTACGCCGGGCTCGTCGAGGTGGGCGTCGGCCTGATCCCGGGCGGCGGCGGCACGGTCAACCTGCTGTGGCGCGCACTCGAGAGCATCCCGGAGGGCACCGACCACAACGTGTTTGCCTCGGTCGCCCAGGTGTTCCGCAACATCGCCACCGCGGCGGTCGCCACGAGCGCCGAGGAGGCCAAGGCCAAGGGCTACTTCCGCGTCACCGACGGCGTGAGCTTCGACAAGGCGCGGCTTCTGGCGGAGGCCAAGGCGCGCGCGATCGGCATGGCGGAGTCCGGATACCACCCGCCGGTGCCGCGCGCCTATCGACTGCCCGGTGAGTCGGGCATCGCGACGCTTCAGATGCTGATCGACAGCATGGTGGCCGGCGGCCAGGCCACCGAGCACGACGGGCTGATCGCGCGCAAGCTCGCCACCGTGTTGTGCGGCGGCTCGGGCGGTGCGGCGCGCGAGATCACCGAGCAAGAGGTTCTCGACCTCGAGCGGGAAGCGTTCGTGAGCCTGTGCGGCGAGCCGAAGAGCCTCGAGCGCATGCAACACATGCTGATGAGGAACAAACCGCTGCGGAACTGACGCGACCGGATCACCTACAGGAGACAGACATGAAGGACATCGTCATTGCAGATTGCGTACGCTCGGCAGTCGGTCGCGCACACAAGGGATCGCTGGCGCAGACACGGCCGGACGAGTTTGCGGGAGAGGTCGTCGCGGGCCTGCTCAAGCGGTTCCCGCAACTCGAAGGCGCCGCGGTGGAAGACGTCATCATGGGCTGCGCCATGCCCGAGGGACCGCAGGGCATGAACGTCGCGCGCCTGATCGGCTTGCTCGCCGGCCTGCCGATCGAGACGTCCGCCGTGACGATCAACCGGTTTTGCTCCTCGGGCCTTCAGGCGATCGCGATGGCGTCGCAGGCGATCGCGTTCGGCAGCAATGACATCGTCGTCGCAGGCGGCGTCGAATCGATGTCGGCCGTGCCGATGACCGGGTTCGCGCCGAGCGCGTCGCCCAAACTGATGGCGGCCATGCCGACGGCATTCACCCCGATGGGCATCACGGCCGAGAACGTGGCCAAGAAGTTCGGCATCACGCGCGAGGACCAGGACGCGTTCGCGCTGCGGTCGCACCAGCGCGCCGCCGCGGCCCAGGCCGCCGGCAAGTTCGACGACGAGATCGTGCCGGTGACGGCCGTCAACTACGTCCGCGGAGAGCGGGTCGAGAGCGTGTTCGAGCGCGACGAGATGATCCGCCCGGACACGACGATGGAGGTTCTCGCCAAGCTCCGCCCCGCCTTCGCGGTCCATGGAACGGTGACGGCCGGCAACTCGTCGCCGCTGTCGGACGGGGCCGCGGCCGCGCTCGTGATGTCGAAGGCGAAAGCAGACGAGTTGGGGATCGAGCCCAAGGCGTACTTCCGCGCGTTCGTCACCGCGGGCGTCGACCCGGCCATCATGGGCGTCGGTCCGATTCCGGCGGTGCGCAAACTGCTCGCCAAGACCGGGTTGTCGCTTGCGGACATCGACATCATCGAGTTGAACGAGGCGTTTGCGAGCCAGGCGGTCTACGTCCAGCGCACGCTCGAAATTCCGGACGACAAGCTCAACGTCAACGGCGGCGCGATCGCGCTCGGCCATCCGCTCGGCTGCACGGGCGCCAAGCTCACCGCCACCGCGATCTACGAGTTGCATCGACGCGGCGGCCGCTATGCGATCGTGACGATGTGCATCGGCGGCGGCCAGGGCGCGGCCGGCCTCATCGAGCGGGCGTGAACCCGGGAGCGAACACGTCGGAGACTGCGCCGGGATCGGCGCCCGCCTCGGCGTGACGGCGATCCGCGGCGTCCGCGACACCGCCGACGATCTTCCCACCCACGTAGGTAGCTGTTCGGCCGCCGTCAACCGTTGCGGCGCTTCGGTCCGCGCTACCGTGTCCGCCATGCGCGATGCGGCCGAATGTCTCGAGCGACGACTTGCGCCCCGCCCCGTCCGCTGGCTCGATATCGCATCCGACCTGGAACACTTCGCCCTCATCACCTACGCCGTCCCGCCCGAACGCCTCCGCCCGCACATCGCCGAACGCTTCGACCTGCCCACCTTCGACATCGACGGCCGACCGCGGGCTCTGCTGTCGGTCGTGCCGTTCGTGGACACGGCGTTTCATTTCATTCGGCTCGCGCCGTTTGCCCGCTTTCGCTTCGGACAGACCAACTATCGCGTGTACGTCGTCGACCGGCGAACCGGCGAACACGTGGTCTGGTTCTTCGGCACCACGTTGGGGTCGCACCTGGTGTGGCCCGCCCGCTGGCTGTGGCGCATTCCCTGGTACTACGCCCGCTACACCACCGAGGTCGACTATGACGCGGCTGCCCGCCGCTATCGCCGGTTCATCTACCGCGTCCGCTCGCGCTGGGCCGACGCCCACGTCGACATCGAGGACACGGGACAGCCGCTGTCGTCCCCGCTTCCCGGCTTTCGCGACCTCGAACACACCCTGCTGATCCTCACCCACCCGGTGGAGGGCTTCTTCTATCGGCTCGACCGCACCGTCGGGACCTATTCCGTGTCCCATCCCGTGATGTCGCCGACCCTCGGCGCTCCTCGCCGCCTGCACTTCGCGCTCCTCGAACGCCACGGCGTCCTGTCGCCCGACGAGATGCAGACGCCGCACTCCATCCTGCTCACCCCCCGCATCTCGTTCCACATCCACATGCCTCCGCGCCGCTGCCGCGACTGAC
This sequence comes from Deltaproteobacteria bacterium, assembly GCA_003696105.1. Lineage (NCBI taxonomy): Bacteria > Pseudomonadati > Myxococcota > Myxococcia > Deltaproteobacteria bacterium. Next base: position 23,144 of record RFGE01000216.1, read on the forward strand.
TCGGCCGGAGTCGGGCCCGTTCCGCCGCCGCTTCCGTCGCCACCCCGGTTTGCGGCACGCCGGCGCGGGTTTGCGGCACGCCGGCGCGCGTCTGTTCGCGCGGGGCGGCCCGGACGCAGAGGCACGGACTGGCCCGCGCGGAGTGCGGGCGTCGTTTGCGCCGCGCCGATCGCGTCTGCCGGGTCGATCGCCGGTGCGGTGCGGCGGGCGCCGCAGGGTACGCCTACAGACCGGCGCGAATGCCCCGGCGCGACAGCGAAAGCCACGCGATCGCACCGACGATGGCGGCGACCGCGAGCGGAAGGCCCACGCCGATGACCGCGGCGCACGGCCACGCGGCGCCGCCGAGTTCGGGCACGGCGGCGAACTCGACGCCGCACCACACGACGTGGCCGGCGATCGCGGTGACGGCCAGGGCGACGGCCGCGCCGATGCGCGCGCGGACGGAGCGCTCGCGCAGCCCGGCGGCGACGATCCAGGCGCCGACGAGCACGGCGCTGATCCAGGCTTCGACGACGGCGGGGATCAACCGGTCGGC
>RFGE01000217.1 GCA_003696105.1 Deltaproteobacteria bacterium
CGGCGAGTGCGGGGGCGAGAGCGCGCGGCGTGGCGGGGGCGGTCGCGCTCGGCGCGGCGCCGGCGAGTGCCGCGCGCCCGCGCTCCCCGTCGGGACGTGCCGGCCCATGGGCGACCGCCGTCGGCGCACAGTCCTCGTCGACGATCGTCGTCGCGCCGGGGCCGTCCGCGGCAAGCCGGATCGAGGTCGCCACGTGGTCGGCGGGCGCCCACGGCAACGCGCGCTCGAGCGCCTCGGCGAGCGCGCGAGCCGCGGGGTCGAGCGTGCCGACGACGGCCGCACACAGCGCGTCGGCGAGCGCCGACGCGCTCGCGAACCGCATGGCAGGAGACTTGTCGAGTCCGATGCGCAGCACGGCGGCGACGTCGCGGTGGACCTGCGCCAGTTCCATCGGCGACGGCGGCATGGTCTCGGCGACGGCGGCGATGGTCGCGGCGGATGTGCCGGCGTCGAACGGCGGCCGGCCGGTTACCGCCGTATACAGCACCGCGGCGAACGCGTATATATCGGTGCCCGCGTTCGCCGGTGCGCCCCGCAGCCGCTCGGGGGCCGCGAACGGCACCGTTGCTGCGGTCACCCCGGCTCCCGCATCGCCGGCGGCGGCCGCCAACCCGAAGTCGACGAGTTTCCAGCCTCCCGCGCTCGCGAGCACGACGTTGCGCGGGGTCAGATCGCCGTGCACGAGCCCCGCCGCGTGCACGGCCTCCAGGCCCGCGGCGACGTCGCGCGCGAGCTGCACGAGCTGCGCCGGGTCGAGCGGACCGCTGGCGGCTACGGTGGCCGCAAGGTCGCGACCGCCGAGAAGCTCCATCGCGATGTACGGCACGGCGCCGTCGACGCCGCCGACCTCGTAGACTCGCGCGACGTGCGGGCTGTCGATCCGGCGCAGCACGTCCGCTTCGCGCAAGAACCGATCGACGACCTCGCGGTTGCCGAGCCGGTCGCCGCGCAGCACCTTGACGGCCGCGCGGCGACCGGACTCCACCTCGCGCGCTTCATAGATCTCGCCGACGCCGCCGCGCGCGATCAGCGGACCGAGGCTGTAGTTGCCAAGCCGGTGCCCCGAGAACACCCCGCGGCCGCCCGCGACCAGCGCGCGCTCATATTCGGCGCGCACCTCGGCCAGCAACGCTTGCCGGCGCAGTGCGTCGCGACTTGCCTCCAACGCTCGCGCCGCGAGGTCGCCGTACGTATCCTGCAGCAGGCGGCCGAGGAAGAACGCCGCGAGCCAGACCGCCTGGATGGCCGCGTGCGCCGCTACGGCGACCGCGGGGCCGTGGCCGTCGCCCAGCAGGGGCACGAGCGACGCGTCGGGAATCGTTCCGGTGACCACGAGGGCGACGAGCGCGGCCTGGCATCCGGCGAGCGATCCGTAGATCGTCCATGCCAGGGCTCGGCCCGATCGCACGCCCCATCCGCCGGTGAACAGGCGCGCCAGCACGACAACGAGCGCGACGACGCCCGCAAACCCGGAGTTCGGTCCGAAAAAGTACGCGACGACCGCGGTGAGCGCGCTGAGCGCAACGCACAGCGCGTACGGCCAACGGCGAACCCCGGCGCGCGGCCGGCGCAGTGCGCGGATTGTCGCGGCGAACAACGCCGCCTGCGCCACGAGCGCGGCGACGGCGATCCCGGTCGGACGCCCGGGCCGATCGAGAGCCCACACTCCCGCCAGGCCGATGCCGATGGCGCCGATGAGCAACACGTGCAGGCGCCACACGGGGGCGACCGTCTCGGAAAACCGCTCGTTCCCCGCGCGCCCGGTGTTCGCCGAAGCGGGGTCTGTCGCCGTCGAGGTCACCAACGAGGCCGCGCAAGCCGCGATGGTATTGTAACGCGGTGGTGCACGCCGACGACCTCGCCAGCGGAACGTGGCTGAGCCGCCGGCCAGATGCGATCGACGCATTGCGCGTGCGCAAGTGCCGGCTCGAAGTGCTGGCGGGGCCGGACCAGGGCGTGGACGTCGTGTGCGCAGCGCCGGAGATCCTGATCGGCCGCGGAGCGGAACACCTGCGCCTCTCGGATCGGAAGGTGTCCGGGTTGCACTGCGAAATCCGCCTCGACGACCGCGGCTACCGGCTACGCGACCTCGGGTCCACCAACGGCACATACGTCGCCGGCATGCGCGTGTTCGACGTGTATCTGCCGCCGGGTGCGATCGTGTCCTTGGGCGACACGTCCGTTCGGTTCACACCGCTGGGAGAATCGGTCGAGTACCCCCTGTGGCGAGAGAGCCGCCTGGGCGGCATGGTCGGCGCGAGTGCCCCGATGCGGCGGCTGTTCGACGACATCGCGCGGATCGCCGCGGCGCCGTCCACCGTGCTCGTGACCGGGGAGACCGGCACCGGGAAGGAATTGGTCGCGGAGGCGATCCACGAGCTATCGCCGCGCGCGTCCGGCCCGTTCGTCGTGCTGGATTGCGGCGCCGTGCCGCCGCGTCTGTTCGAAGATCAACTGTTCGGCCACGAACCCGGCGCGTTCACCGGTGCGACCACGTCGCGCGCGGGCGTGTTCGAGGCGGCGCACGGCGGCACGCTGTTTCTCGACGAAATCGGTGAGCTGCCCGTCGACATCCAGCCCAAGTTGCTGCGCGTCCTCGAGGCGCGTCGCGTTCGCCGCCTCGGCAGCACGCGCGACGTGCCGTGCGACGTGCGCGTCGTGGCGGCCACGCATCGCGATCTGCCGATCGAAGTCAACCGCGGTAGCTTCCGGGCCGACCTGTACTACCGAATCGCCGTCGCCGTCCTTCGCGTCCCGCCTCTGCGCGACCGGCCAGGCGACGTCGACCTGCTGATCGAGCACTTCCTCGACCACATCCCGGGCGGGCGCAGCGCACCCTTGCCCGATGAGTTCTTGCAGTGGGCGCGCCGCCATCCGTGGCCCGGCAACGTGCGCGAGCTGCGCAACGCGGTCGAATCCGCCGTCGCGCTGGGCCGTCACGGAGCGGCGCCCTCGGTCCCGCGCGGTCGCGACCTGCCCGTCGAGGTCGACGTGGACGTGCCGTTCAAACAGGCCAAGCAGCAATTCGTCGATGCGTTCGACCGATGCTATGTGACCAAACTGCTCGAACGCCACGGTGGCAACGTGTCCGCCGCCGCCCGAGCGGCCGGCATCGACCGCATGTCGATCTACAAGATGCTCCAGCGCCTCGGTATCCCAGCGCCGTCCGGCCGTCGCGGATCGCGCCGCTAGGAGGCCGGCGCGCATCGCCACGGGCTGCGGTCGCGACCTGCGGGCGATCTTCGGCGTCCATTGTCGCGCCCCCCGGATCCGGATCTCCGGCGCGCCCGCGTGCGCTGCCGAGGCGCGGCGAATCTCTCCTCGCATGTCGCAACCTGGCCGGCGTGGCCGTGCGCGACGGCCTCCCAGTGCGCGCGGGCATGACGGACCGGCCGGGATCGCCGCGTCGTCCGCGTCACTCGGTGAGCGTCGGGCGGTCGAATCGCACGACGATCTCGTCGCCGGCGTCGAGGACCGCGTCGCACGCCGCTTCGGTGAGTCGGATCTTGCGATCGGCGGGTTCGTAGCGGAACCGCTCCTCGCTGCGGTAGTCGGCGAGTTCTCGCCCCGGGGGCACCGCGGCGACCGGCCGCTCGCCGCCGCCGGATGCGAGGTAGACGCGCAGGCTCGCGGGGTCGGCCGGCGGCGGGTCGAGCGGCCCGACGGTACAGACGATGTTGGCGATGATGTCTTCGAACCGGTTTACGAGGTCGGCGGCGGACGACGCGACGAAGTGATAGTTCGGGTCGCGGCGACTCGTCGGCGAACCGGCGACGTCGGTCATGAGCGCGGCGAGAGTCGGGTTCGGCGGGTTGTCGCGGATCTCGAGGGTAAAGATCGTGATGTCGCTGTCCCACAGCGCCACCGCCGCGTTGCGCGCGGCCGACACCGAGTTGCTGGCGCAACACGGGGCCCCGTCCGACACCAGCAGCACGTACCAACCGGTGTTGTCCGTCGGCGTGAGCAGGTTGCGCGCCGCCAGCAGCGCGGCGGCGGTGTTGGTGGCCCCGCCGGCGCCGTATGCATCCATGATCGCCTGAATCTGCGCCGGGGCCGACGGGCCGATCGGCACCGTGCGAAACACGTTGCTCGAAAAGAACACGCCGCCGTAGTCGACGCGGAGCCCGCGGGCGAGTAGCTGGGACACGCTGTCTTCGAGCACGTCGATCTTGATCCCGCCGCCCTCGAACGGCCACCCCATCGAGCCGGAGTAGTCGAGCACCAGCGCGAGCTTGGGCAGGCGCCGCTCGGCGTCGTCGAACCGCGACTGCGACACCTGCGCCGCGGCGCGGCCCTCGACCTCGGCGGTTCCGCTCGACAAGATCAACGTGGGCCCCGTGACGGTCGCGCGCGCCGTGACCTCGAAGTTCACCGAGTCGGCGTCCTGCGACACGGTCCACGCGAACGTCACCGGCACGCGCACGTTGCGGCGCGCGACGTCTTCGGCGGCGGAACGGATCGTGCCGTCGAACGGGAGCCCGCGGTCGCGCACGAGTTGGGCGGCGGCCAGCGCCGCCGCGTCGGCCGCTCGTTGCACGTCGGCGCGCACGGCGGCGAGGCGTCCGACGGTGAGCGCACCGAGCGCGAGCGCCGCGAGCACGAACGCCGCCGCGCCGGCCAACGGCGTAAACGCACCGCGCTGGCCGTCGCGCCGCATCGCTATTTCGCGTCGAGCCGGATCGGCCCGGTCGCGCCCTGCCACAGCCCGGAAGACGAGCTGGAGGTCGAGGTCGTCACGACGGCAGCCGAGCCGCCGGCCTTGCCGCCCGCTTTCGCCCGGCGACCGCGCTGCGCCGCGACGGCCGCGCGCGCGTCGTCCGCGTCGAGTTCCGCGACCGGTTCCGCGTCGCTCGCCCGTTGCCGCTCGATCGCGCGGCGGTAGGTCTCGCCCGTGTCCGGCCCGAGGTGTGCCGCGCGGCAGCCGCCGGTCGCGAGCGCCGCGAGCGCGAGCGCGCCGAGCCATGTCGTCGTCCTGGTCATCGTGTCACCTCCTGAACGCGCGGCCGCAGGTCGGGCGCGGCCGCGTAGGCGCGCTCGCGCAGGGCCGCGGCGCGCGCGTCGTCGCCGCGCTGTTCGAAGACGAGCGCGAGGTTGAGCAGCGCCGCCGGCTCGGCCGCCACCGCGCGGAATGCGCGGCGCGCGGCGTCGACGTCGCCGCGCAGGCCGTAGGCGAAGCCGAGGTTGTTGTAGGCGACGCCGAGCGCGGGATCGAGCGCCAGCGCGCGTTCGTAGTGCGCGATCGCCCCGTCGAGGTCGCCGGCGACGTACAACGAAAAGCCGAGATTGTTGTGGTAGGCGGCTACGCGGGGCGCGAGAGCGACGGCGCGCCGGTGATGGGCGAGCGCCTCCCGGCTTCGCCGCTGCAAGTCGAACAGGATTGCGATCGCGGCGTGCGCCGGCGCGTAGTCGGGCGCGCGGTCGAGCGCAAATCGGAGCTGCTGCTCGGCCTGCGGGTACAGCCCGAGGTCGCGGAGCACCGTGCCGTACAGCGTGCGCACCTGCGGGTCGTTCGGGCGCTCGGCCACGGCGCGCCGCAACAGCGGAATCGCCGCCTCCAGGGCGCCCTTTTCGATGTACGTGCGCGCGAGTTCGACGCGCATCATCTGGCCCTGCCTGGCGATCGTGTCGTGTTGTCGGCGGGCGCCGCAGCCGGCTGCCAGCACCGCCAGCGCGAGCGCGGCCAGCGCGAGCGCGATGTTCTTGCTGCTACAACGAGTCATGGCGAGTCCTATTGGAGTGCGCGGATGAGCTGGACGGCTGCGGGGCCGAGGATCACCAGCATCGCCGCCGGCAGAAAGCAGATGGCCAGCGGTAGCGTGATCTGCGCGGCGATCTTGCCGGCGCGCTCCTCGAGCATCGACATGCGCTGCTTGCGCGAGCTGTCGGCGTACTCGTGCAGCGTGTCGCCGATCGGCGCGCCGAGGCCGTGGGCCTGCGCGATGACGCCGCACAGGGCCGACAGGTCGTCGAGCCCGACGCGGCGGGACAGCCGGCGCAGTCCGTCCGGCAGGCTCACGCCGGCGTCGAGTTCGCTGGCCGTAAGCCGCAGCTCGTCCGCGAGGATTGGCGCGGACAGCTCGAGGTCGCGAGCCACGCGCGCGATCGCCTGGTCGAGCGCGAGGCCGGCTTGAATGCAGGTCGTGAGCAGGTCGACCGCGCTCGGCAACGCCGCCGCGATGGCGTCGCGCCGCTCTGCCGCCCGCAGTTCGAGCGCCTTCTTCGGTCCGAGCACGCCGGCGACGATGGCGACGTCCGCCAGCAGCATGCCCCACAGCCCGCCGACCGCCATCGCGAGCGGGACGGCCGCGACGAGGCCGGCCACGAGCGCGAGCACGCGCTCCTCGAGATAGCGGTCGACCGCGTCGCGCTGCCGGCGACCGGCGTGCATCAACAGCGTCGTGAGTTCGTCGAGTTCGGCCTGGCTCGTCGGGCGCAGGCGCGCGGCCACCGGCGCCGCGAGCGCGCGCAGCCAGCCGCGCGGCGCGGGCGCGTCCGCGATGTCGCCGTCGCGGGTTCCGGCTGCCGCCGCGGCGCGCGCGCGGCGCAGCGCGGCGAGAGCGAGGGCACATCCGGCGGCGGCGGCCGCGGCGGCGATCCATTGCGTTACATACAGTGCGGTCATCGCGTCACACCAGCGCGCGCACGAGGCGGCGCGTCCACAGGATTCCGAGCGCCCACAGGCCGCCGGCCAGCACCGCCACCGTGCGGCCCGCGGGATCCGTGAGCAAGAAGTCGGCGTAGGTCGGATCGGTGGCCGCGGCGAGCACCGCGAACACACCGGGCAGCAGGGCGAGCAGTTTGGCCGACGACCGGCCTTCGGCGGTGAGCGCGCGCAGGCGCGACAGGTAGTTCGCGCGCGCCCGCGCGTTGTCGACGATGCGATCGATCACCGAGATCAGGTTGCCGCCCGTCTCTTGCAGGACGAGCACGGCGACCACGAACGTGTTGACCGCGTCGCAGCCCGGGAGGCGTTGGCCGAGAGATTCGAGCACCTCGCCGATCGGGCGACCGAGCGCCTGCTCGTCGGCGGCCCGGCGCAGCTCGTGGCACAGCGGCGCGGGCGTCTCGTCGGCGGCGAGCGCCAGCGCGCTCGGCAGCGCGTGCCCGGCGCGCATGGCGAGCGCCATGATCTCGAGCGCCTGTGGCATCTGGGCGTCGCACTTCTTCAGCCGCTGGGCGCGCGCCGCCTTGACGAACAGCCACAGTCCGGCGACGCCGGCGCCCGCGAGCGCGACGGCGAGCGCGCCGGACCGCGTCGCGGCGCCGACGAGCAGGCCGGCGCCCGCTGCCAGCAGCGCGCGACTGCACAACTGCCCGACGGTCCACCCGAGACCGCTCTCTGCGAGAACGCGCCGGATGCCGCCGGCGCGGTCGCGTTCGTCCGCCTCGGACAGCAGCGCGTCCGCTTCCGGCCGCAGTTCCCCGAGCCGCCGGCGCAGCGCGTCCAGGCGCGCCAGTCGCCGCGCGTGCCACAGCAGCGTCACGGCCGCACCGCCGGCGAGCACCGCGAAGAACACGAACGTCGTGACCCGATCGATCATCGGCGGATCTCCCCGCTGGTCTGCCCGTTCGCGAGCCCGGCCGCGCGGAAACGGTCGTGCAGCGTCGTGTCGGCGACCTGCACGTGGCGGCCGATCATGCGACCGTCGGAGTGGAAGCCGCTGCGCTCGTAGCGGAACACCGTGTTGAGCTGCACCTCGGTCCCCGCGAGACCGACGACTTCGGCGATCTCGGTGATCCGCCGTGCGCCGTCCTGCATGCGCGACAGGTGGACGACGACGTGAACCGCCCGCGCGATCATGGTCGCCATCGTCTGCTCGGTGAGCGCCGAGCCGGTCATGCCGAGCATCGTCATGAGCCGGTTCATCGCGTCGGTGGCGCTGTTGGCGTGAATCGTCGCCATCGACCCCTCGTGGCCCGTATTCATCGCCTGCAGCATGTCCAGCACCTCGCCGCCGCGCACCTCGCCGACGACGATGCGATCCGGCCGCATGCGCAGCGCGTTCTTCACGAGGTCGCGGATCGTCACCTCGCCTTTCCCCTCCAGGTTCGGCGGACGCGACTCGAGGCGCACGACGTGTGGCTGGGCGAGGCGAAGCTCGGCGGCGTCCTCGATGGTGATGATCCGCTCGTCCTTGGCGATGTACCCCGACAGCAGATTGAGAAGCGTCGTCTTGCCCGCGCCGGTGCCGCCCGCGACGAGGATGGAGCAACGCGAACGAACGGCGGCGTGCAGGTAGCGCAACATCGTCTCGCTCATCGCGCCGGCGCGCACGAGATCGGGGCCGGTAAGCTGTTTGTTGCCGAACCGGCGGATGGACAGCGATGCGCCGTCGAGCGCCAGCGGCGGAATGATGGCGTTGACCCGCGAGCCGTCGGGCAGCCGCGCGTCGACCATCGGAGACGACTCGTCGATCCGGCGGCCGACGCGCGCGACCATGCGCTGGATGGTGTGGATCAGGTGGCGCTCGTCGCGAAACCGCACGTCCGTCAGCTCGAGCTTGCCGTTGCGCTCGACGTACACGCGGTCATGCCCGTTGACCAGCACGTCGGACACGGTCGGGTCGTTGAGCAGCGGTTCGAGCGGCCCGTGGCCGACGAGTTCATCGACGATCTGGTCCGCGAGCGCCAGCCGCTCCGACTCGGCCATCGCCAGGCCTTCGGCCGCGACGAGCTGTTCGACCGTCGCGCGCAGGCGGCCGCGCAGCTGCTCCACCGGCATTTGCGACAGCTTCGCCAGGTCGAGCCGGTCGAGGATCTTTTGGTGTAGCCGCCGCGCGATCGACACCATGTCGTCGCGGGAGTCCGCGACGAACGCGCCCCGATCGCCGTCGACGGGGGAGGTGGTCGCGCGGCCGAGTCGTTGTGCCAGGCGCATCAGCCGTTCCTCCTGCGGCGGAACCAACCGCGTTTCGCCGCCGGGGCCGACAGCACGCCGTCGACCAACGACGCGGCTTCGGACGCGGTGCGGCCGGCGAGCACACCGGCCAGCGCGTCGATGTCCTTCGCGACGCCGCTGGTCCGCGCGACGTCGGCGATCAGGGCGCCGTCGTCCATCGCGCCGCGGACGCGCTTGTAGTCGTTGCGCACGGTCGCCGCGGCCGGCATCGCCAGCGCTCGTTCGATCTCGCTCACCGGGATCGCGGCGCGGCGCGCGCAGCGGTTGACGACGAGCCGGAGTTTGCGGTCGCTGTAGCCGAGCTGGCGGAACAGCGTCACGACGCGCGCCGCGCGGCGCACCGCGGCGACGTCCTGCGTGACCACGAGCGCCACCGAGTCGGCCATGTCGAGCACGCTGAGCGCGTAGTCGCCGAAGTCGCGGATCCCATCGACCACGACGTAGTCGAACTCGGACGTGAGCGTGGCGAGCAGCGCCGGCAGCCGCTCGACCAGGTGCTCGTCGATGTCGTCGATCCGCCCGGTCTGCGTGATCGCGTAGAACCCGGCGTCGTGGCGGGCGAGCCGCCGGCGCAGCGCCGCGCCGTCGATGGTCGACGCCTCGCGCGCGAGGGCGGCGATCGACGTCTCCGGCGCGAGGTCGAGCGCGACGAACACGTCGCCGAGTTGCAGGTCGAGGTCCATGACGCACACGCGCTTGCCGGCGCGCGCGAGCGCCGCCGCGGTGTTGACGGCGAGGGTCGTCGCGCCGGCGCCGCCGCGACAGCCGAACACGCACAGCACCTTGCCCTGGCGCGCGGTGGCCGGCGCCGGCGCGGCGGGGTCGACCGCGGGCGGTGGCGGCGGCGGGACGGGCTGCGCAACCGGCGGCGCGGGCGCGGGGCGGGACCACGGGCCGCTGATCACGCCGCCCGCCGCCGGCGGCGCGCCGAGCGCCTCGAGCGCCGCCATCGCGCGGCGCGCCGACGCGTCGAGGCCGGCCGGGCCCGCGTCGCACGCGGTCGGTGCGTCGTCGTCCGTTTGCAGCGACGCGAGCGACCGCATCTGGCTCACCTGGGTGGCCGCCCGAACGAACCGGTTCGGCAGCCGAGAAACCACTGTGTCTTCGCGTCCCATGGTTTGCCTTTCTCCGTTACCGCTGGAATCCCACCGCGCCGACCGGCTTGTGTTTCGGCGCGCGCCGCCGCGGGGGCGCGCCCCCCGGCAGGCTCTCGGCACGGCCGAGGAAGAACAGCTCGAGGTCGCTCGGGTCGACGCGGTCGAACTCGCCCGGCAACTCCGGCCGCTCGTCGAGCGGGCGCACGCGGTGGGCGGTGACGACCACGAGCAGCTCGGTTTCGTCGCGCCGGTAGGAACTCGACCGGAACAGCGCGCCGAGAACGGGGAGATCACCGAGCCACGGCACCTTGTCCACGTTCGACCGGACCTTGTCCGACAGCAGCCCGGCGATCACGAACGACTGACCGTCTTTGACGCGCACGGTCGTCTCGGCGTGGCGCGACGTGAGGCCGGGGACCGTGACCTTCTCCAGCTTGAGGCCGAGCGAGAAGTCGACGTCGGACACGGTCACACCGACGCCGACCTGGATCGTGTCGCCGATGACGGTCGGCGTGAACTCGAGTTGGATGCCGAACTTCTTGTATTCGACGCCGATGTTGCCGAGCGACTGCGGCAGCGGGATCGGAAACTCGCCGCCGGCGAGAAACGACGCGCTCTGGCCGGACATCGCCACCAGGGTCGGCTCCGCGAGCACGCGCGCGTATCCCTTGTTCGACAGGATCGACAACGCGGCCGAGAACGGGAATTCGCCGAGCGTGGTGGAAAAGATCGCGCCGAACGCGCCGGACAGCGGCGTGGCGACCAGCGGAGTGGCGCCGTCGGCGGCGGTGTTGAGGTCGGCGATTCCCGGCGACGTGTTGGCTTGCGGCGACAGCGACTCGAGATTCGTCGCCGGGTTCATCAGGCCCCCGGCGCTGCGCTTGGCCTTCGACCAGAAGTTGAAGCCGATCTCCTTGAGCGCCGAACGCGACACCTCGGCGAACGACACCTCGAGTTGAACCTGTTGGTCGCCCGCGACGGTCATCAGGTTGACGATCGCGGCACCGGGCGCGTAGCCCGCGACGATCTCCTCGGCCCGGTCGACGTCCGCCGGGGCGGCGACGCGGCCCGCGAGCGCGAGCGCGGTGCCCGCCTGCCGCACGTCGATGTTCTCGGCGCCGGGCAGCGCGTCGCGCAGCGCGTCGCGGACGGCGTCGAGGTCGTAGGTGACGTCGATGACCAGCACTTCGACGCGTTGGCCGTGCCACACCGTGGCGGTCGTCGTCCCCGGCGTCTTGCCGGTCACCAGCAGCTGATCCGGCGGAAACGCGGCGACCTCGGCGACGTCTTTGGACGCGACCGCGACGGAGGTGATGCGGTCGCCGAGCGCGAGGTAGCGGGACGACGCGACGTGGACGTCGATTCGGCGCGGTGCGTCGTCCCCGGCGAACGCGGCGCAGGGGAGCCATGCGGCGACGGCGATCGCCGCGGCGTACAGGCGGTCAGTTCGCATAGTGGGTCTCGATCTTGGCGGGAGCCTTGGCGGCGGGCTGGTCGGGGTCGTCGGAGGCGACGATCTGGATGCGCCGGCGGGCGCGGCGCGGCTTGGCGGTGGTTCGACGGGTTCGGGCGGCGTGAGCCGGCGCGGTCTGCGCTTCCGGCTCGGCGTCGCGGCCGTACGCGATTTCGTGTGCGGTCGCGCCGGTCGTGTCGACTTCGCGGTTGTCGGCGCCGTTGCGGAGCGCCAGATCGACTTCGCCCTCGTTGCGCGCGATCGCCAGGATCTCGGCCTCCTCGGGGGTGACCTCGAGCGTGACGTACGTGCCGGCGTGGGCGGGCTGGTTCGAGATTCTGTCGGACGTCTTCTGCGGCGGGCGGCGCGTCGCGACGTCGGTGTCCGCACCGACGGTGAGCACGCGCGCGTTCTGCACGCTGATGCGCGATACCGGGCCACGGCCCATCGGATCGCGGATGGTGACGATCACGTCGACGTACGCGCCCGGGTAGACCAGGCCCGTGTAGCCCACGGAGTCGTCGACCTTGAGCGCGACCGCGCGCATGTTCGGGCGCACGAGCCGTGCGATCCCGGTGCCGGCCTTGGCGATCGACAACCGCGACGCGACCACCGGTTCGCCGGCGAGGATACCGACCGACGGGACCGGCCGCGGATCCGCCGCGAACACCGCCTCGATCGTCGAGTAGGCGCCCGGCGGCACCGACGCTTCGGGCCAGTTGACGACGGCGAGGTCGTCGGGGCCGAGCGGCCGGGCGGCGGGCAAATTGGTCTTCGCTACGACGACCGGCGCGACGCGCTCGCCGGTGTAGCCCTTGGCGGTGAGCAGGTTGCCGACGAAGAACGCGGCGAGCGCCGCGCATCCGAGGGCGACGGCGGCGAGCCCGAGCGCGCCGAACTTGGCGGCGGTGACTTTCGAGGACGTGCGCGAGGGTGCGGACATGGCTCTCCGGGTCACAGCGGCATCGCCGCCGAGACAGTGAGGTTGTCGGGGCCGACCGGCCCGAGCAGGGCCTGGCCGAAGCCGGCCGCGAGCGTGCAGGTGACGCTGACTTCGAGGCGCGACAGCCCGGCCGAATCGACAGAGGTCGTGGCGGTCACGTTGAGGGTGGAACAGTCGGCGCGTGCGCCGCCGAGGCGCGCTTCGAGGATGCCGCGGATGGCGCCCGCGTTGGTGATGCGCCGGATCGCGGCCGCCCGCGTCGCATAGCCGACGGCGTCGCTGAGCCGGTGGCGGGTCGACAGCACCCGACCGAAGTGGACGCCGCCGACCAGCAGGATGAGGAACAGCGGCAACAGCATCGCGAACTCGACGCTGACCGCTCCGCGCTCGCCGCGTGGGTTCCGGTTCACGACAGCCCTCCCCGTGCGACGAACACGGCGACCGCGGCGACCGCGAACGGCACCGCCATCGGCACGACGTGGCGGCGCGCGCGCCGGGGGGCGTGCGGCGCCGTGAGCGTCGCGACCGACAGCGCGACGTGGGTCGCGACCGCGCGGCGCAGGGCGGCGCCGCCGGCGAGCGTCATCGCGGCCGCGAGCACACCGCCGCCGGCGACGCCGTACAGGCCGGCGTACGCGATGGCCGACGGCCCGAGCCACGCGCCGAGCGCGGCGAGCAACTTCACGTCACCCGCGCCGGTCCACCGCGCGGCGAACAGGGGGAACAACAGGGCGAAGCCGACCGCCGCGCCCGCGAGCGCGAGCGCGACGGTCGACAGTGACGGATCGAGCGCGACGCGCCACCCGAGCCCGAGCGCGAAGATCGCGAGGTTGAGCCGGTTGGACACGCGCCGGTGGCGGAGGTCGCTCCATGCCGCGGCGGCGGCGGCGGCGATCAGCGTGGCGGTGGCGGCGTGGGTCATCGGCCGGGCTCCGGGTGGCGCGCTCGACGGACGATCAGGTCGCCGCGCGGACGTTGTCGCCGGCGCGGTTGAACATGCCGACGATCTCGTCCTTGAACGCGACGAGCGCGGCGATCAGCGCGACGGCGATGACGGCCGTGATCAGGCCGTACTCTACGGCGGTGCCGGCGTCTTCTTCGTGGATGAGGCGAGCGAGGGTGGTGTGGTTCATCGTTTGTCCTCCCGAGGGTTGGGTTGTGAGCGAACGCCCGCTGGTAGTGCGAAGGGCGTGCCGACGCCGGATGGGCGCACGGTGTCCGGGCGGTCGCGAGGCAACCGGCGGAAATCGTTGGACGAGGCGGCAACGAGCCCCGGCAGATCCCGCCGGCGCGCGGACAATCGGAGGTCGAATGACCCGACGTCGCGCGGGGACAACTGACCTGGCAGGGTCAGTTGTCCCTAGACATCTCCGTAATGATTTTCGTCGGATACCCGATTGCTACCCGAGAGCCGGGGCGACATGTGGGAGATCGTAAGTCGAGCAGGCGCTCGGCGCGCGCGGAAGTGGGGTCAATCAAC
>RFGE01000218.1 GCA_003696105.1 Deltaproteobacteria bacterium
CCGGCCGGCGCGGGCGCGCTCCCCCGAGCGCCGGCGGCCGGGCCGGCCGCCGCCCCGGCCGGAGTCGGGTTCCACACCGTCGGCTCGAAGCCCGCCGCGGCCGCGGGTCGAGCGACGGGCGGCCGCGGGTCGGGCGGCGTCATCGGCACGCCGGGCGGCCGGCTGCGGTACCGGCGCTGTGGGAGCGCCGCCCGCGGGTCCGCCTCCGCGAGCTGCGCGCGCAGCCGCGCGATTCGTTCGCCGAGCGCTTCCATGTCGGCCGGCCGCTCGCGCGGCTCCTTGCGCATGCAGTCGAGCACCAGCGCGTCGACGGCGGGTGGCACGCCCAGGTCGCGGCGCCGCTGGCTCGGCGGCACCGGGTCCTCGGTGATGTGCTTCGACAAGATGGCGAGCACCGTCTTGCCCTCGAACGGCAGGCGGCCGGTCACCATCTCGTAGAGCATCGCGCCGAGCGCGTACACGTCCGTGTAGGTGTCGACCTGCTCGCCGCGGATCTGTTCGGGCGCCATGTACTGCGGCGTGCCGATCAGATCGCCCTGCTGGGTCATCGGGATCGACGTGCCGTCGTTGCGCTCGTCTCGCAGCTTCGCGATGCCGAAATCGAGCACGCGCACGATGTCGGTCTTCGACCCGCGCTGCGTGAGCATCACGTTGTCCGGCTTGAGATCGCGGTGGACGATGCCGTGCGCGTGCGCGTCCGCGAGCGACGCGCACACCTGCTCGGCGATGCGCAACGCCCGAACCGGCGGCAACGCGCCGCTCGCCACCAGTTCCTCGCGCAGCGAGTGGCCTTCGACGTACTCCATCGCGATGAACAGCGACCCGTCGTCGTCCTGGCCGAAGTCGAACAGCGTGACGGTATTGGGGTGGTTCAGGCGCGCGGCGAGCCGCGCTTCGGCGTGAAACCTCCGCACCAGCCCGGGGTCGGCCGACAGTTCCGCGCGCAATACCTTGAGCGCCACCGTGCGGCTGAGCGCAATTTGTTCCGCGCGGAACACCGCGCCCATACCGCCCTCGCCGAGCTTCTCGACGATCCGGTAGCGGCCCGCCACTTCGCGGCCCACCGGCGCGTCGCCGGCGCGCGCGGGCTCGGGCGACGGCGACGCCGCCACGGCCGCACCGCAGTTCGGGCAGAAGCGAGCCTCCCGCTCCAACGCCGCGCCGCACCGTCCGCAGCTCATGGGTCGTCTGCGCCCGCATCCGCGGGGGACTCGGCGGAACTCCCCACGAGACGATCGATCTGCGCTCGGAACGCGCGGATGTCGAACGGCTTTTCGATGAACGCGGCGCAGCCGGCCGCCTCGGCCTGCTCGCGTTCGCGCGTGACCACGTTGGCGGTCACCACCGCCACCGGGATGCGCGCGATCGCCGGGTCGTCCGCTGCCCGAACCCGGCGCAGGACCTCGAAGCCGTTGACGCCGGGCACGTCGAGGTCCACCAGCACGAGCGCCGGCCGCTCGGCGGCGACCAGCGCCAGACCGGTCTCGCCGTCCATCGCGCCGATGACGCGATAGCGGCCGGTGGCGTGCAGAACGCGGCGCACGAGTTCGAGGTTCTCGTCGTTGTCCTCGATGTAGACGATCGTCTTGCAGTCGGACACGGGAATGAGCAGTTTCGCGCGCGCTACGGCGCGGGTAAAGGCCGCCGTACGATCAGCGTACACCGTGCTACGCTCGGCGGCGAGTGAGGCGCGTCATGGCATGGCTCGCGGCACTCGCGGCGATCGCGGGGGGACCGCCCGCGATCGCGCAGCCCGCCGGCGAGGCCCCGTTCGGACCGCGCATCGTCATCGAGGCGATCGAGGTGCACGGCAACACGGTGACCGCCGAGCGGCTCATCCGCCGCGCGCTGCCGGTACGGCCCGGCGATGAGGTCTACGCCGGCGATCCGCGGCTGCGCGACGCTCGGCTGCGCGTGCTGGCGCTGGGCTACTTTCGTTCGGTCGAACTGTCGCTGCGGCGCGGCAGCGCCCGCGGCCGAGTGGTCCTCGTCGTCGACGTCCAGGAGCGGGGCACGCTCGTGCTCAATCACATCTTTCTCGGCACCAGCGAGGCGGTCCCCTACTGGGCGGGGGTCGACCTCGGCGACCGCAACGCGGCGGGCACCGGCGTCGAGGTAGGCGGCGGGTTCGTCTGGGCCGGCGCGGCGGACGTGCCCGGCGGCGACCGCCAGCTCGCGGCGTCGCTGCGGGTCGGCGCCGCCGCGATCGCCGGCAGTCGTCTCGGCGCGCACGGCGCCGCGTGGTACGCGGACGCGACCGAGCCGTATCGCGTGCGCGGCGCCTCGGACGACGCCGATCCGGCGCTGTTCGCGGCGTTGCCCTACACCCGCGCCGGGGTCGCGGCGGGTGCGCTCGTCGACCTGACGGCACTGTCGGCGCTCACGGTCGACGCGGGGGTCGAGCGCATCGACGCCGACGTGCCGGCCGCCCCCGTGCGCACCGAGCCGGACGGGACGACCCGGCCGATCGACCTGGGCTTGCGCGACGGCGTCAGCTACCAGACGTCGCTTACGGTCGGATTCGACCGCGACACGCGCCCCGACCCGATTTTGCCCTACGGCGGCTATCGCATCACCGCGCTCGGCCGGATCGCGTCGACCGCACTGGGGGGCGACTACGACTATGCGAGCCTGCTCGCGCGCTACGAGCGGTGGTTCCCGGTCGGCTCGGTCCGCCACGTCGTGTCGGTGCACGTCACGGGCGGCGTGGTGGTCGGCGACGCACCCCGGTTCGAGCGATTCTACGCCGGCGATCTCAACCGGCTGCTCACGCCGCGTGCGCTCGGTTTGGTGCTGTCGACGCGGCCGACGCTCGACGTCTTCGGCACGTCGGTGGACGACGACCCGTTCGGCGACGTCGCGGCGGTGGTCGAAGTGCAGTACGCGCGGCGGCTGTTTCGGCGCGGTGCACCGATTTACGGCGGCGACCTGTTCGTCACCGCCGGTGTGTTCGCGCTGGCCGGCCGCGATCAGCCGGATCGCTCGGCCCTTCCGGTCGACGCGATCGTCGACGCGGGGCTGCGCCTCGACACGGAGATCGGCATCTTCGAGCTGACCGTCGGCAACGGTCTCGGGCGCGTGCCGCTGTGAGCCGCCTGCTGACCATCGCGCGAGTCGCCGTCGCGGTCGCCGCGGTTCCGGCCGGCGCGCGCGCCGACGACGGCGTGCGCCTGCGAACGATGGCGTTTGCCGAGCGCCGCGGTTGGCTCGTCGCGAGCGTCCAGTTCACGGACCTGTTCGACGCGGCCGCCTACAACAAGCTGTCGAGCGGGTTCGCCGCCACCGTCGCCGTGCGCGGCGTCGTCTACGAAGTCAGGTCCGGCGCGCCCGTGGCGGTCACCGCGGCCACATTCCGCGTGGTCTACGACTTGTGGGACGAGGTCTACCGCATCCGCATCGTCGACATGCGCGGTATGCGCGGCTTCCGCGTGCGCAGCCGGGCCGACGCGCTCAAGGCGGTGACGGAAGTGGATGCGCTGCCGCTCGCGCCGCTGGACCGGATCGCGATCGGGCCGCACTACGTCGTCGAACTGATCGTCGAACTCAATCCGATATCCGACGAGCGACTTGCGGAGATGCGCCGGTGGCTCACCCGGCGCGCGGGAACCGCGTCGATTCAGTCCAATTCGTCGTTCTTCGGCTCGTTCGTGTCGGTGTTCGCCAACCCGGAGTTGCGGCCGTCCGACGCTGCGTTGCGCTTGCGGTCGCAACCGTTTTATCGAGTAAAGCGATGAGGCCGCGGCGTCCGATGCGGTTTGGCATTCAGTTCAAGCTGGTCGTCGGCCTGCTGCTCATCGCGATCGTGCCGCTGCTGGTGTCCGCCCTACTGGTCGACCAGATCGGCGAGGTCGCGCAGAACTTCGCGTCCAACGAAGCGGATCGCTTGCGGCCGCCGCTGGTCAAAGCGGAGCGCGCCTATCGCGAACTCGTCGCCGCTCGCAAGGCCGCCTATCGCGAGGCCGGCCGGCGCATCGCCGGTCGACTGCGCGGACTGCCGCTGTGGACGCCCGAGGTGGACGTCGCCGCCGCGCAGCGCGAACTCGGCCGCCTGCTCGCGCAGGAGGAGGTTGCGCGCGCGGTCGTGACGCGCGCCGACGGAACCATCGTCGCGCAGGCGGTGAGCGATCTGTTGCCCGGGCAACCGACCGGGAGGTGGCGAGACTTCACGGTGGTCGAGCCGCTCGTCGACGGCTTGCGGCTCGAACTCACGTTCGTCGCGCGGGTCGACTTTCTCGACGATCTCGAGGAACTCGGCTACGTGCTGGCCGAGCGGCGCGACGTCGACGCATTTCGCCGCGGCCTGCCGCGGTCGTACCGCACGGCGTTCCTGCTGCTGGTCGGCGGCGTGGTCGTCGTCGTCACGGCCGCGTCACTCGTGCTCGCGCGCCGCATCACCCGGCGTGTCGAGCAGCTTGCGGCCGGCACGCGCGAGGTGGCGCGGGGCAATCTGGCGGCGCGTGTCGACGTGCCCGGTCGCGACGAACTCGGCGAGCTGTCGGACGCGTTCAACCGAATGGTCGAGCAGCTCGAGCAGCACCGCGCACAGATCGGTCACCTGCAGAAGATGAGCGCGTGGCAGGACGTGGCCCGCCGGCTCGCCCACGAGATCAAGAATCCTCTCACCCCGATCCAGCTCGCGGTCCAGCAGGTGGTGTCGAGCTACCGGGGCAACGACGAGCGGTACGCGGCGATGCTGCGCGACATGCAAGAGATCGTCGAGGAGGAGATAGCCGGGTTGCGGCGTTTGGTCGATGCGTTCCGGTCGCTGTCGCGGCTGCCGCGCGCGCAGCCGGAGCCGCTGGATGTCGCGGTCGTGGTGGCCGACCTGGCGCGCGAGCCGGAATTTACCGACCGCCTCGCGGTGACGCCGCCGGCGGACGCGGTAACCGTGCGCGGCGACCGGTTGCTGTTACGTCGATTGCTCGCCAATCTGGTCGAGAATGCGGTCCACGCGGCGCCGGATGGTCGCGTCTACCTCGCGTGGGAACGCGACGGCGACGTGGCGCGAGTGTACGTCGACGACGAGGGGCCGGGGGTGCCGCCGGACCGGCGCGACGCGATCTTCGAGCCGTACATCACGAGCAAGGAGCACGGCACCGGCTTGGGCCTGGCGATCGCAAAGAAGATCGCGCTCGACCACGGCGGCGACCTCGCGCTCGCCCCGGAACCGGCGCCGGCCGGCGGAGCCCGATTCGTGGTCACGCTGCCGGTTGCCGCGCCCGCGTGACGCAGGATCGCCCGGGGCTCGCCGGCGAGGGGCGGTCCAATCGCCGGCGGGAGGGCGCGGCGTATGCCGCGGAAACCGCGAGTCCGACGGGCGAGGGGACCGCGCGGGGGTTCAGCGCGAGGCGCAGCGACCGACTGAACGGGCATGAAACGGGTCTCGTGGCTGCTGGTGCTGTTCGGGATGCTTCCGTACCGGCTCGCGTCGGCCGACGACGTCGAGGTGTGCGTCGATGTCGTGCAGCGCGAATATGCGCGCCGGCTGATGGACGTGTCGCTGGCGATGCGAGCGCGCACGGCGTCCAAACGCGCCCAGTTCGTGGCGCTGCGCGGAGCCGTGTGGCGGTTCGAGGCGCTCGCCGGCGAGGCCGACGTGCGCGCGTGCGAAGCGCGGTCGCCGATCGCGGCGCGCCGGTTCGCGGCGCTGCGCGAACAAGCGGCGGACGATCTGGCGCGCGCGCGCGCGCGGCTGGCGAAGCTGTGCGTCCGAACGGCGACGACGGAGATCGAGCGGCGCAAGCTGCGCATCGACGCGGCGCTGGCGCGCGGTCGCCTGGCCGAAGCGAGCCGCGAGGCGGACGCGCTCGACGAGGCGATCGCCTCGGATCCGGTGATCGCGCAGTGCGACGCCGCGGCGGAGCGGATCGAAGCGGTGCGCGCGGAGTATCTGGCGGGTGTTCGGGCGCAAGTGGCGCTGCCGCGGGTGCTGCGCACGCTCGCAGACGACTACTCGGAGATCGCGCGCACGTGGGACGCGGCGCGCGCGGCGCTCGCGACGAGCGGGCGGACGATCCGGCCCGTGCCGGAGGCGCTGGTGGGCGAGGACGGCCAGCGCGCGTTCGCCGAGCGCGTGGCGCGCTGCCGAACGGGAGCGCGTGCGGCGGTCGAACTCGGCGCTCGAGGCGACACGCCGGTCGCGGATACAACGGTTGCGGCTGCGGCGGATCTGTGCGCCGAGGTGGAGTCCGCCGTCGACCGGCTGTTTGCGCGGGCGGTGGCGCACAACGCGCGGTACGCGGAGGTGCAGCGCAAGCGATGGGAGTACCGCAACCTGCGCGGCTGGGACATGCAGAAGCTCTACCAGGAGCGCGGCCGGCCGCTCGCGGTCGACATCGCGGCCAACGACGCGGTGTTCTGGACGTTCCGCGAGGGCGATTCCTGCGTGCGCTACTGGTTCAGCCCCCGCGGAAAGCTGCGCGGTCACAAGCCGGCGGAGTGCCCGGCGGACGAGCCGGCGCACGTGGCGCGCCGGTGACCGCGCACACCGCGCGGACCGCGTAGGAGCGGCCGCCATCGCGCGCGCTGCGACGGCGCCGGTGGTGCGCGGCCGGTCAGTCGCCTGCGGGCGGGTCGTCCGCAGGCGGGTCGTCGCGCAGCAGCCGCCGCACCTGCGCCACCCGCCGCAAGCGGCGGCGGACCGCTTCGGACAGGCTGCGCCGCTCGGTCACCTCGGTCGCCGCATCCGAGAACTCGGCGACGGCGCCGTCGCGCTCCGAATCGGTTGCGACGGCATCTGCCCGCGCGTCAGGCCGGCGGCCGCACTCGGACTTTTCGCTCCCCATCCCTGGTATTGTCCCGCGAGCGATGCGCGCCGCCAAACGGTGCGCGGCGTTTTCTTTGTCCGTAATTCCCCCGAAGCCGCCGCACTGGTAAGAACACGCCATGTCGGAACAGCCGTCCAACTTCATTCGAGAGCTGATCGCGGACGAACTCGCGTCGGGCAAGATCGACCGCATCGCCACGCGGTTTCCGCCGGAGCCGAACGGCTACCTCCATATCGGGCACGCGAAATCGATCTGCTTGAACTTCGGGCTCGCGGAGGAGTTCGGCGGTACCTGCAACCTCCGCTTCGACGACACGAACCCGCTCGCGGAGGAGCAGGAGTACGTCGACGCGATCAAACGGGACATCCGGTGGCTCGGGTTCGACTGGGGCGACCGCGAGTACTACGCATCCGACTACTTCGACCAGCTGTACGAATGGGCGGTACAGCTCATCCGCGAGGGCAAGGCGTACGTCGACAGCCAGACGCCGGAACAGATCCGCGAAAACCGGGGCAACTACTACAAGCCCGGAGTCGATAGTCCCTACCGCAACCGGTCGGTGGAGGAGAACCTCGACCTGTTCGAGCGCATGAAGGCCGGCGAGTTCGACGAGGGAACGCACGTGCTGCGTGCGAAGATCGACATGCAGCACAAGAACCTCAACCTGCGCGACCCGTTGATGTATCGCATCATCAAGGCGTCGCACCATCGGACGGGTGACCGCTGGTGCATCTACCCGATGTACGACTGGGCGCACGGGCAGTCGGATCAGATCGAGGGGATCACGCATTCGATCTGCACGTTGGAGTTTCAGGATCACCGGCCGCTGTACGACTGGTTTCTCGAGGCGCTGCGGCTCGAGCCGCGACCGCGCCAGATCGAGTTCGCCCGGCTCAACTTGAGCTACACGGTGCTCAGCAAGCGGCGGCTGCTGCAGCTCGTCAAAGAAGGCCACGTCGACGGATGGGACGACCCGCGCATGCCGACGTTGTCGGGGCTGCGCCGGCGCGGGGTGCCGCCGGCGGCGATCCGCGCGCTGTGCGAGCGCGTGGGCGTCGCCAAGCGCGACGGTGTCGTCGATGTGTCCCTGTTCGAGCACGCGATCCGCGAGGAACTCAATCGCACGGCGCCGCGCGTGATGGCGGTCTTGCGACCGCTGCGCGTGGTGATCGACAACTTTCCCGACGGGGAGGTCGAGCATTTCGACGCGCCGCTGCACCCGGAGGACCCGTCGTACGGGTCGCGTTCGGTCCCGTTTTCGCGCGTACTGTACGTCGAGCGCGACGACTTCCGCGAGGACGCGCCGAAAAAGTGGCACCGCCTGGCGCCCGGGCGCGAAGTTCGATTGCGCTACGCGTGCCTGCTCACCTGCCGCGAGGTCGTCAAGGACGCCGCCGGCGAGGTGGTCGAGCTGCGCTGCACGTGGGACCCGGAGTCGCGCGGCGGCCGGTCGCCGGACGGCCGGAAGGTGCGCGGCACGCTCCACTGGGTGTCGGCGGCACATGCGGTCGACGCGGAGGTGAGACTGTACGACCGGTTGTTCCGGGTCGAAAACCCGGCCGAAGCCGACGACTTTTTGGCGGCGCTCAACCCGGACTCGAAGCAGGTGCTCACCGGCTGCAAGGTAGAGCCCTACGTCGCCGGGCTGGCGCCGGAGACGCGGGTGCAATTCGAGCGCCTCGGCTATTTCTGCGCCGACGTCGAGTCGACGCCGCAGCGGCCGGTGTTCAACCGCACGATCACGCTGCGCGACTCGTGGGCGAAGATCGAGCAGAAGCTCGCGGGCTGACGGGCCGTCGCGCATCGCCGCGGGCTGCGGTCGCGACCGGCGTGCGATCGCCGGCGTGCGTCCTCGCGCCCGTCGGGTCCGATGTCGAAACGAGCCGGCGTGCGTTGCGGGCGTGCGCCGACTGTCGCCTCGCCGGCGTGCTCC